>JBIHZT010000152.1:0-7579 GCA_044240265.1 Luteolibacter sp.
TGAAGCCGCGGGCGTCGATGCCGACGACCTTGTCGATTTTCACGCCGCCGGTGGTTTCACACAGCAGGGAGATGGACTCGCGGAAGAGTTTGCCATCGGCGAGCACAGGGGTGATGTCCTTGAAGATGATTCCGGGTTTCGGGAAATCGACGACGTCGCGGATGGCGGCACGGAGGGCGGCGGCTTTCATGGTTAGGAGTCGTTAGGGGAAATCGGGTGCGGTGTCACGGGCGGTCCGTGGTCTCTTCGGTCACGGTGAGCGCGGGTTGCGACTGGGCGGTGTTTCCAAGTCCCGGAATCACGCGGCGGACGAGTCTGACCAGGCCGGAGTCCGCGGCATCGGCTTCCTGTTCTCCTTGCCGGAGCGCTTGTTCCCAGGCTGGGGCGAATCCGGGGGCTTGCTCGCGCATGCGGCGGATGGCGATTTCCTGGATTTGCAAAAGCCGTAGTTCGGCGCGACCGGGCTTCTGTTGGAGGGCGGCGATGTTGACGCGCAGGGTTTCGTTTTGCTTGCGCAGGGATTCGAGTTCGGTTTCCAGCGCGTTGTTGCCGCTGGCGGTGATTTTGAGCTGGGTGTTGAGGTGGTTCTGGAGGTTTTTCAATTCGTCCTCCACCCGCTTCAAATCGCGGGCGACGTTGCGGCGGGCGTGGAAACCGGATTTCCAGAGAAATGCGGCGACGAGCAGGCCTAGCAGCAGGCCCCAGGTGAATGGGTTTTGAAGCGCTTGGGTCAGGATGTCCATGGGAGTTGGAGGTGGGGAGGGTTCAGTTGGTACGCTTTTGCGCAGGGACGTCGGCTGCTGGTTTGCCTGCGGGAGTCGCCGGTTCGCTGTCCTTGAGGGCGGCCTGGATGTCGGCTGTTAGGTCCGGCGCGTTTTTGTTGAAAAGCACGAAGGGGACGCCGGTGTTGGTGCTGCCGGAGCTGTCGAAAACGGCGTCGTAACCGCGCTCTTTGGAGATTTTTTGGGAGACTGCCGCGATTCGGTCGAGCGAGGCGCGCATGCCGGCGACCATCTTGCGGTTGATCAGTTTCTCCTGCTCGGCTTTGAAGTTTTCGAACTCTTGTTGGAGCGTTTGCGCTTCCTGGCGCTTGATTTCGTATGTGCGGGCGAGCTTGCGGTTGGTGGCCTCGTCGAGCGGGGATTTTTTGTCGGAAAGCTGGGTTTGCAGGGACTGGAGTTCGGCGATGATTTTGCGGAGTTGCTCGGCCCGCTGGTCCTTCATGATCGCGGCTTGCTCGTCCTTGATCTGCTGTTGGATCGCGATCGTTGCGGGCAACGCGGTGTAGATGTCCTTGACCCGGATCACCGCGAATCGCGGTGCCGCAGCGGCGGTCAGGGCGGTGGCCAAAAGGGTGATTGAGATGGCTTGGAAGGAATTCATGCTCGGGCGGAACATGAAATGGTCGGTCCGGAATGTCGATATCCGATCCTCAGGGCTCGCCGATGTCCTCGTTCCAGAGTTCCGGCTTGTCGGCGATGAATTTTGCCATCAGCTCGTAGCAATGTGGGTCGTCGCGCAGGTCGAGCTCGACGCCGCAGGATTTCAAATGTTCCTCGTCGCCCATGAAGGTGCGGTTTTCGCCGATGACGACCTTGGGGATCCCGTAAAGCAGGATGGCTCCGCTGCACATCGGACACGGCGAGAGAGTGGTGTAAATGACACATTCCCGGTAAACCGCGGCGCTCTGGCGGCCGGCGTTTTCCAGCGCGTCCATTTCTCCGTGGAGGGTGGTGCTGCCTTTCTGGACCCGCTGGTTGTGCCCGCGGCCGATGATTTTTCCCTGATGGACCAGGACGCTGCCGATGGGGATGCCGCCCTCCGCAAGTCCTTGTTTCGCCTCGTCAACTGCCGCTTGCATGAATGGATCCATGGGCTTGATTATGCAGATGGCAGACCGCTTCGCCGATAAAACGCGTGAGTCGGCATGAAAGTTGCCTATCGATCCACCCACCCGTAAAAATATGCCCAAAGTCCGCCTTGCTGGAACCGTTCGCGGTGAAAAAGACCCTAACCGTGAAGTCCGTGCCCGTCTTCTCTACAGCCTCTTCAGCAAGGGCTGGGACATCTACAACTCCAACGGCGACCAGCGGATTTCCCTCTCCAACATCGAGCGCAAGATCATCGAGTCGGATGCTTTCGTCTTCACTCCCGGGGCGACGCTGGAGGATCTGTTCAAGGCGGTTTCCGTTTTTGTCGGCTATCAGACTCTGGACGTGAACCTCGCTTCGAAGCCGACGGTTCTGCTCAATTCCGATGGTTCGTGGGACCGTTTGTTCAGCCTCCTGACCCACCTGAACGGCCTCGGCACGGTGAAGCAGAATCACCAGGACTATCTGCTGCTGGCCGAGTCGCCCGAGGAGGTTTTGCAGCTTTTGGAAACCTCCCGCCGCGAGGGCGTTCCAAGGGTAGGCCGCGAAAAAATCGGCATCAGCACGGTGGACTCCTTCGAAACGCCGCTGCCCGCCGACCATGAAGGCAGCGTCTGCGTTTTCTGCTCCGCCTCGATCGAGGACCCCGCCTATCTGAGTGACGGCTACGAGTTCGGAAAACAACTCGCGCAAAACCGCCTCGGCTGTGTATCCGGTGCTGGAAACTCCGGCATCATGGGCGAAGTCGTCCGCGGCTCGGTGGACGCCGGCGGCTGGACCGGCGGCTCCAATGTCCCGCACATCATCGAGCTTGAAGGGCTTCCTGTCGGACTCTCCAGCTTCTGGCTCAAGCCCGACATCTACACCCGCATGGAAGTCATGATCCAGAACTCGGACGCGTTCGTCATTTTTCCCGGCGGATCCGGCACGGTGCAGGAAATGCTCGCGCTCATGATTTTCAAGCACCAGGGCCACCCGTCGATGGTCGGCAAGCCGGTCATCATCTTCAATCGTAAGGACGCCAACGGAGAATCCTTCTGGACTCCGCTGATCGACATGCTCGGCACCTGGTGCTACGACGGCGAGTTCTGCGTGGTCGAGGACTTGGCAGACCTGATCCCAACCGTCCAGAAACTGGTGGTCTCGCCGCAAATTGCCGTCGCCTAGAATGCGCTTGGCCGTTTCTGTTGCTTGCCAGTCGGGCAAATGACGCGTTAGCTGCTTCATCGTGAATGTTGGCATCCTCGTAAACCCTCACAAAACCGGCTCTCTTCCCACTCTTCACGCGCTTCGGGCCGCCTTGGAATCCAGGGGCTGCACGACCGTGCTGGATCAGGAGACCGCCGCCCTCGCGGGCGAACCCGGCGGAATCGACGCGGCGGCTTTCGCCGCGATGGTGGACATCGCCGCAGTGCTCGGGGGGGACGGGACCATGCTTCACGCCCTTTCCCGGCTCGGGAAATTTGAAAAGCCCGTGGCCGGAATCAACATCGGCACCCTCGGATTTCTCACCAGTTGCAAGGATGACGAGCTCGATGTTTTCGCCGCCGCCATTGCCGATGGAAGATATTCCACCAGCATCCGCACCTTGCTGGAGGCAACCGTGCATCGCGAAGGCATGCCCTCGGAATCCTTCATCGCCCTCAACGAGGTCACCCTCGCCCGCGGCGATACCGGCCGCCTCGTCTCCCTGCGCGCCCAGGTGAACGGCGAGCTGCTCAACGACTACCGGGCCGACGGCCTCATCGTTGCAACGCCCACCGGATCCACCGCCTACTCGCTTTCCGCCGGAGGCCCATTGATCGGGCCGGACGCCGCGGTCTTCGTCATTACACCGATTTGTCCCCACAGTCTCAGCCAGCGCTCGCTGGTTCTATCCAATGATTCCATCGTGGAGCTCTCGTCGCAGGACAAGGACAGCGGACCGATGATTTTCACCGTCGATGGCCGCGACAGCATTCACATCGAGCCCGGCGACCGGATCGAGGTGCGCAAGGCGGCCCGTTCATTTCATCTTCTGCGCCTCGAAGGCCGCGGCTTCTATCACGCGCTGCGCCAGAAACTCCATTGGCAGGGAATGTAGCGGTGATCACCGGTCGCCGCGACAATCTTCAATTTTCACCAACCCCGCGATCAATCTCTCCCGCAGCGGAACCGCCTTCTCCGCCAGCCGCCGCTGCAACGCTTCATAAATCCTGCGGCCTTCCGCCGTCTCGATGCGGACCGGCTCGCGGCCCCATTTGGATAGATCATAAGGACTCGCCCGCATGTCCAGGTCCCGCAGTTCCATCGCCAGCTCGAAGCAATCCAGCAGCAGCTCCGTTCCGATCCACGGCATCGACTTCGCCGCCCACTTGTAAAGATCCATGTTCGCGTGCACGCAGCCCGGTTGCTCTAACGAAATTCGGCTTTCAAGTGTCGGCTGCAGGCGGTTCATCGGCCGTGCCTCCGCCGCGAAAAAACGGAACGCGTCATGATGCGAGCAACAGATCGCCCGTGACTCCACCAGCGAGTCGACCTCCGCCTGCGGCAGGCGCAGCGGCGTCGTCTTTTCGTGCCGCACCTCCTTGCCCTGATAGACCATCGCCCACTCGTGCAGGCCGTGGCATGCGAAGTTCGGCATGCGGTCCCGCGTCGCCGATAGAAGTTCCCGGATCCACTTCAGCCGCTCCCGCTCCTTCGCCGGCAATCGTCCGGGATCCGCGATCAGGAACCCATCTGCCACCGAATAGTGCCTTTCTGAAAACGGAGGAGTCGCCGGTTCGCTCCACTCCAACATCACCCCGCATCCCGGCTGCCAGAACTCCAGCAGAGCAAACGGATACGGATAATACTGGAACAGGAAATCCTCCACTGGATGCGGCTCGCCATGATCCTTCCGCTTTCTCGCCGCCAGCGTATGCCGCTCCGCCCGCGCCCGATGTCCGGCTGCGCGTTGCTTCCATTCGCCGTCGGAAAGGATGGTCATCGGAGGGCTGGAAGTCATCTCGCCGCCAGAAAAGCACGAACTTCAAACAAACGCAAAATTTCCCTTGCGAATCCGTAGGTCCGCCCCTAATCATTCCGCCCCGCGCCGCAAGGCGCATGGTTAAAATCGCGGGATGGAGCAGCCAGGTAGCTCGTCAGGCTCATAACCTGAAGGTCAGAGGTTCAAATCCTCTTCCCGCAACCACTCTCAAAGCCTTAATCCTCAATGGATTAAGGCTTTTTGGTTTTTGGGGTGAGAAGTGGGTGTGAACACTTTTGATTTCCATCCGGCAGGTGGACAGAAACGGAAACGCCTCGCCCGGACGGATCCAGACGAGGCGGAGGTGGTGATGGTGATTTACGCCGTCGCAAAATCGGCCGACGCGTTTAGCGGCTCGCCCTGAAATTCAATGCCCCGCCGTTCCATCTCCCGGACGTAAATCACGCGCTGCGCATTGTCGCGATAGCTCTCTAGAGCATCGACTTCCGCCAGCGTGTAGCCTTGGAGCGCAAGGGTGGAAGGCGAGCCGGGGATGATGGCGCGAATGCGGACCTGGGTGGTGTTCTGCGGGGCCTCGATGACGAAGCGATCGAACCATTCGTCGCCCGGGTCCTGCCATTCGGGAACAATCTGCACGCGGTCGCCGACCCTAAGGGGTTCGGTGCCGCCGCGTGGGATGGGCTGGTTCATCGGGTCAATCGAGTTGGTCCTGCCAGTGGAGGATGCGCACATCGCCTTCGGCCACGCCGAGGCAGTGGATGTCCTCCGGCGTGAAGGGCGCATTGGATTCGCTGGATCCACCATTCCAGTCGGCGAGGCATTGCTGCCGGCCCGCTCGGATGGCCTCGGCCAGCGCGGGTTCGCCGCGTTTTTAACCGCGGATGAACCCGGATGGACGCAGATGAAGAACACAGATAAAGACTCGATTTTCGCCCGGTTCATCTGCGTTCAACCTGTCCATCGGCGATTGAATTTTCTAATTCAGCAAAGTGACAAGGGTGTGGGGATTCTGCGTGCAGAATGGGAAGGGCTGGCTGGAAGCCTAACCCCCATTTGCCAACAGGCGGACTGAAGATCCGCGCTCCCGGCTACGCCGTCACGGCACCGCGGTCGTCGTTGAGGCCGGATTTTTCGAGGAAGTAGTCGTAGCCGCCGGTGTAGCGGGTGACGAGGGCTCCGTTTTCCGGGTTCTTTTCGTTGCGGGTGATTTGCAACGTGGTCTCGGCCAACGTGCGGATGAAGTGCACGTCGTGGGAAATGAAGACGAGTGTGCCTTCGTAGGATTTGAGCGCGTTGACGAGCGAGTCGATGGAGAGGATGTCCAAGTGGGTCGTGGGCTCGTCCATCAGCAGCAGGTTCGGCGGATCGACGAGGAACTTGACGAGGTTGAGGCGGGACTTCTCACCACCGGATAGAACGCCGCAGCGTTTTTCCACATCGGTGCGGCGGAAGAGGAAGGTGCCGAGGATGGAGCGGGCGTCTTCCTCGCGCAGGGTGGTGCAGGCGCCCATGACTTCCTCGAGCACGGTGTTGTTCTCGTTGAGCGACTCGATGCGGTGCTGCGAGTAGTATCCGAGCTTGGTGGCGTAGCCGGGTTCGCGTTTGCCGGAGTCGATCGGGATGATGCCGGCGAGGATCTTGAGCAGGGTGGACTTTCCCGCGCCGTTAGGGCCGACGAGCACGATGCGGTCGCCGCGCTCGATGGTGAGGTCGAGGTCTTTGTAGATGCGCTTGTCGCCGTAGGCCTGGCCGACCTTGGTGAGCTCCATGACCTTCTGGTTGGAACGCGGCGGCTGCGGGAAGCTGAATTTGAACGGCTTTCTCGGGGCGCGTGGTTTTTCGACGCGGTCGAGTTTTTCGAGGAACTTGATGCGCGACTGGACCTGCGCGGCCTTGGATCCGACCTGGCGGAAGCGGTCGATGAATTCCTGGTGGCCTTCGATTTCCTTCTGCTGGTTCCGATAGGCCTGGACGCGCTGGTCGTAGGTTTTTTCCCGCTGGTCGAGGTAGGCGCTGTAGTTGCCGGTGTAGGAGATGAGTTTGGCGGCGTCTGGATCGATCTCGACGACGGTCTCGATGATGGAGTCCATGAAGTCCCGGTCGTGGGAAATCATGAGGATGGCACCGGAGTAATTTAACAGATAGCGCTGGAGCCAGAGCAGGGAGAGCAGGTCGAGGTGGTTGGTCGGCTCGTCGAGCATGAGCAGGTCCGGCTCCATGGTGAGGAGCTGGGCGAGGTGGGCGCGCATGACCCAGCCGCCGGAGTATTCGCGGGCGGGCTTGTGGAAGTCCTCGTTTTTGAAGCCGAGGCCGTGGAGGATTTTTTTGGCCTTGGGTTCGAGCTGATAGCCGTTGAGGGCGGTGAACTGGTCCTGGGCGTGGGCGAAATCCGGGTGCGAGAGGTCGCCGGTGGCCTCGTGCTCGCGCATGGTGCGGAGGATGCCGATCATTTCCGGGGTGATGCCCATGGCGATCTCGATGATCGTTTCATCCGTCGGCTCGCCGGCTTCCTGCGGCAGGTAGCCGGTGATGGCGTATTCGTCGCGCTCGATCTTGCCCTCGTCGGGGCTGTCCTCGCCGAGGATCATGCGGAAGAGAGTGGACTTGCCGGCGCCGTTCGGGCCGACGAGGGCGACGCGCTCGCCCCAGTTGATGGACATTTCCGCCTCGCGGAGCAGGCAGCGGCCGCCGAGGGTCTTGGTAAGCTTGTGAATCGTGAGCACAGAGGGGGTTTAGAGGA
>JBIHZT010000153.1:0-7558 GCA_044240265.1 Luteolibacter sp.
GCTGTGGATGTTCTACGCCGGTGGATATAACAACGAGCCCCAGCAGATCGGCGTGGCGACCTCCACGGACGGCGTGCAATGGACGCGTGTCTCGGACAAGCCGCTGCTCCCTAACGGTCCTCCGGGATCCTGGAACTCGTCGGAATCCGGCCACCCCGGCGTGTTCAACGACGAGGATGGAATAACCTGGCTGTTTTTCCAGGGGAACAACGACAAGGGGAAAACCTGGTATCTCTCCAAGGTCCGCATCGACTGGAAGGACGGCGTGCCGGTGGTGGCGGAGTGATTCGCGCGTCTAGCGGAGCAGGCCGCGCTCCATGGCGAGGGTGACGGCGCGGGTGCGGTCCGAGGCCCCGAGTTTGTCGAGAATGTGGGCGACGTGGCTCTTCACGGTGGCTTCGCCGACCGCCAGCTCCGAGGCGATTTGTTTGTTCGCGAGGCCCTTGGCGATGAGGCGCAGCACTTCCGCCTCGCGACTGCTGAGCAGGGGGTGGAGGGTTCTCTCGGAGAGTTTGCGCGAGAGCTCGGGCGGGAGGAACCGCTCGCCTGTAGCGACGGCGCGGATGGCGCTGACGATGGCGTTCTTCTCGCTGGATTTCGGAATGTAGCCCCACGCGCCCGCCTGCAGGGCGCGGTGGATGTCCTCGGCGGTGTCATTGATCGAGACGAGCACGATCCTTGCCTCCGGGTGCTCTTCCAGGATCCTGCGGGTGGCCTCGACGCCGTGGATGTCGGGGAGAATGCCGTCCATCAGGGTGACGTCCGGTTGCAGTTTTGAAAACAGGGCGAGCGCCTCGGCTCCGCTGGACGCCTCGCCGACGACTTCGATGTCGGGCTCGGTCGAGATGGCTCCGATGAGGCCGAGGCGGACCATGAAATGGTCGTCCACGACGAGGATGCGAATGCGGTGGGTGTTCATGGGGATGCGGATTGGGTTTCGTTAGGAAGGGTGACGGTGACGGTGCAGCCGTTTCCGGGGGTGGAATCGAGCGTGAGGGTGGCAGCGATTTTCCCCGCCCGCTCGCGCATCCCCAGCAGGCCGAAGTGCGGGCCGGGAGAGGTCTGCGCGGCGGCGGGGTCAAAGCCGCGGCCGTTGTCACGGATGATCAGGCGGGTGGTTTCCGGCAGGTATTCCAGCTCGATGTGGATCACGGACGCACCGCCGTGTTTGATCGCGTTGGTGGTGGCCTCCTGGGCGATGCGCAGCAGGTGGAAGTCCACCCCGGCGGATAGAACCCGCTCGTCGCCGTTGACATGGACCTGGATGGCCGGACCTGCGGGGCCGCCACTGGTCTCCGAAATGGCGCGCAGGGCGGCGGAGAGGCCTTCCCTTTCCAGCACCTTGGAGCGAAGGTCCCAGACCGAGCGGTGGGCCTCGAGGCGGGTGTAGCGGAGCATGCGGCGGGCGAGTGAGAGGGTGGTGGCTGCGGCGGCGGGGTTTTGTTTCACCGCGTGGTCGAGGCTGTCGAGCTGGAGGGCGATGCCGGAGAGCTGTTGTTCGAGCGTGTCGTGCAGCTCGCGGGCCATGCGGTCGCGTTCCTCGCCGACGGCCTCGGTGCGGAGCTTGTCGCTGATGATGTGCATCTGGCTCTTGACCTGCCGGCGCAGCAGCCAGGTGCCGAGGAATCCGAGGGCGGCGACTCCGCTCATGAGTCCGAGCGCGACCAACAGGCGACGTGTGGTCCACCACGGCGCGCGGCTGATGATGTCCATGCCGCCGTTTTCCGGCAGGTGGATGCGGAAGCCGTCCACCCATTCGATTCGGGGCAGGGCGTGGGTGGTGGTGAGCTCGCAGATGCCCGTGAGCCGCACGCGGTCGCCGCTGGCGAGTGGGGCGAAGTGGGCGTGGCTTTTATTCGGATGGAGGGCTTCGAAGAACTGGCCGCCGGCGCGGAACTGGAGGATGCCATCGACCGGGCCGTCGCGCTGGCCGAGGAAATCGGCATCCAGGGTGACCCACTCGGCATGGAGCGCGGAGAGGTCGCCGGTTTCGAAATCGAAGGGCACCGGAGCGATGGGCGCGGACTCGCCAAGCTCGGTGAAGCGGGTGGCGCGCAGCACGGGGCGGAACGGCGCGACCGCCCCGAATCCCTCCGCCTCCACCCGGGTGCCGGGCCGGAGGTGTCCGGCCTTGACCGCTTGGACGAGGGTGCTGCCGCTGGCGTCCCGCAGATAGAATCCCTTGGGGTCGAGCTGGGTGATGGTGCCTTGAAGTCGGACGAGCGTGGCCGGGCCGTAGGGGCCGGTGAGCAGTTGGGAAATGGTGAGCAGCGGGTAGTCCTCGCCGTTTTCCAGGGGCGCGGTCCGGATGATGGAGGCGAAGGACGGGACGAAGAAATGCCGGTCCGTCATCTGCCGCTGGCGGTTGAAGATGGTGCCCATGACGCCGCGCAGGCGCACCGGGCGCTGGATCAGGGCGGCGGCTTTGACCCCGGCGTCTTCGGTCACGGGGAGCTCCGCCTTGAAGGGCAGGCCATGGACTTCCACGGCCAGGGTGACGCGTTCATCCGCGACTTCGTAGCCGGTGATGATCGCTGGGACTTCCACCCACTGCGAGTCGAGCTCGGGAGAGAACATTTCACCGGCGCTGGGCTTGACCGGAGGCGGGAGCGGGCTTTCACCGAGAATAGTCACCCGGCCCTCTTTGACGCTCGGGTAGTAGCCCAGCGGGTCGGAGATTCCCTCCACCCGCACCCGGTCGCCGGGGACGAGCGGTCTGCTAGGTCTGCCTTTCAGGATGGTCTTGATGAAGCATCCGGCAGTGCCGTCGTTAAGGAAAAAATGAAAGGGGGCGCTGGGTTCGAGTCCTACGACGGTTCCTTCGATCCTGACCGGCACACCGGCGGCGGCCTCCTCCGCCGGCAGGGCGCGCAGCGTCGCCAAGTCAGTGACAGGTTCCCGGGCGGAAACCGTCAGCGTGAGAAGGCAGGCGACTGTCAAGGCGCGGAGGTCAACCATGCGAGACGAGTGCTATCACGGTTGGCAGTGGAGTCGAGGACTTCAATTTAAACTTTGAAGGCGGGCCGTCCTGAATGAGGCGGCGTCCCAGCGGGTGAAGTCCGGGAAACCCATTTACCGGACTTCACCCTGGGATTTGCCTCCCTCCAGAGGCAAAATTTTCGATGCGCCGTCAGGCACGGCGGCGGCGCAGCAGGGCGAGCATGCCCAGGCCGCCCACCAACGCGGCGGCGCTCGGCTCGGGGATGACGGTCACGATGCCGTTGGTCGAATTGAAAGTGGCGGTGTAACCGTCGGCGAGGCCGGTGACGTTGACCGTGCCGAAGCCAAGTCCCGCATAGGTGTCGAAGTCGAAAATCTTTACCGTTCCATTGGTGCTGAAGCCGGATTGGAAAAGGAGATTCAAGATGCCGCTATTGAAATTGACGGTCTGGGAGCCCAGTGCCTGGGCGACGGCCAGGTCATAGTTGCCGGAGGTGAAGGCGTTGATTTCGAAGTCCGAGATGCTGCCGGAGTCCAGCGTCAGGCTCCCGGCGAAAGTCAACGTGCCGGGGCTGTTGCCGGGAGCGAACTTGCCGCCGGATTCCACTAGCACTCCGGCGACGGTGCCGCTGCCGCCGAGGATTGCGGTGTCCTTGACGGTGGTGAGTGAACTGGTGGAGATGTTGCCGTTTACCACGAGCTTGCCGGCGGTGACCGTGGTCGCACCGGTGTAGCTGTTGTTGTTATTGGAAATCACCCAGGTGCCCGTCCCCTGTTTGGTGACGGGAAGGGCCTCTACCCCGGATTGGCCAATGATTCCGCTGATCGTATTGGCATCGGTCGATGCACCGCCAAGATAGAGAGTTCTGCTTGTTGTCGTCAGCGTGACATTCCCCGCGAGGGTCAGGGTTCCTGAAGCACTCGAAATGTTGAGTGCGGGATTGCCGTTACTGATGTTGATCGGGGCAAGAATCTGGTTGTTTCCGCTCTCGTTGTTGATGCCACCACCATCCGCCGAGCTTGATGAAACGAAGAAATCGATGTTTGCGGGAACCACGATGTTGCCCGTGAGGTAGAGCGAACGGTTCGTGCCCTGCATAATCAGGCCCTTGGGTCCAGTTCCGAGCGCGTTCGAATGACCCAGTGTCAGACGGCCGGCACTGATCGTGACATTTCCGGTAAATTCGTTGTTTCCTGTGAGAACCTGTGTGCCCGCACCGGTCTTGAGCAGAGCCATGCCCGTCGCGCCTTCGCCGATCACTCCGGAGTAGGTGTTCGACTTTCCGGTCTGCGGGTTGAGCGTCAAACTGGAAACACTACCATAGCCGGTAACCGCAGTAGCAAGATTGACGGAGCCTTTCAGACCGCCAAGTGTCGGAGTCGCTTGGCCGGTGACATCCAGACCGATCGCACCGGTTGATCCCGTGGTGTCGTAGGCGCTGTTCTGGAGCGCGGTGCCAATACCCAGCGCGATCTTGCCATTGCTGATCACCGTATCGCCGGTGAACGTGTTGGCTGCGGAGAGAGTCAAAATGCCGACGCCGTCTTTGGTCAGTTTTCCCCCGCCATTGGTTGCCGCGGACTGGGTGATGGCGGTGGTGATGGCGAGGTTCGTTGAGGCACCGCCGGAGACTTTGAAGACGGCGGTGTTGTTGTCGATGATGTAGAAGGCGCGGTCCGTGGTGGTGTTGGCGGCGCTGTAGTAGTCCAGCGTGGCGGTGTTGGTGGTGCTCGCCTTGCCGAATTGGATGCGGCCATTCAAGCCGAGCGACGACCTTGTTCCGGCCGCATTGTTGATCGTGCTGGCTTGGAGGGTTCCTTGCCGAATGGTGACCGAGTTGCCATCCGCATCGGTTCCGGTAAAGTTGCCGGTTCCCGTCATCTTGAGAATGCCGGCGTCGTCGAGTAAAATGCTGACCGTACGTCCTGCAATGGAGCCATTGTCAACGGTCTTGCCGGTGATCACCTCGATGGTGGCACCGCTTGTGGGTGTGAACTTCAGCAACGCATTTCCGTTGATTGCGTTGGAGTTGAAAATCGTTCCGAGTTTGAGGGTGGTACTCGTCGCTTGATTGGAGAAATTGGTCGTCGATCCGCTGGCAGGTCGGATGAATTGGATTCCACTCAAATTCTGGTCGGTCGTCACTCCGCTATTAACCGTCACACCGCCGCCGTTAGGCACCGCCCATGTGGTGGAGGCTCCGCTGATCGTGTAGGCGGCGGCACCCGTATTGAAAACGTATGAATAGAGGGCAGCGGGAGCGGTGGTGATCGTCGTTTTGCTATTGCCAGCGCTATTGAAGGTCGCGGTGTTGCCAGCGCCGGGCACGGGAGATGTGCTCCAGTTGCCGGTGGTGGCCCAAAGGGAATCCGCGCCAAGGCCGGTCCAGATGGCGTCTGCGGCGTTGGCAGCTTGCGTCATTCCGATGACGGCGAGGGTTCCGAGGAAGAGATTGAAGCGGGCTTTCATGGGGATGGGTTTGCGATGGGATTTTGGGGAATGTGAATCAAGGGACTCAGCTGCGGAGCTTGTAGGGTTTGACGGGGGGCGGCAAGGTGCCGGGTCTCATCCTTTCGGTGGATGCCGGAAGGTCCGGGGCCTCCGGTGTCAGGCCAGGCGCGGGATTACTTGTCCTTGAAGAACCAGCCCCAGATATCTCCGTTCTGTGCGACAACGCGCACCGAAGAGTCGCGGAATAGCGCGAAGTAGGACTTGTCCTTGGTGTACTTGCGCTTTGCATAGCTAAAGTCGTTGAACATGAGGACATTGTTATAGGCTTGGCGCGAGACGGTGACGTAGCTGCTGCTGCGCATGATGGTTTTTTGGCGGTCGGTTCTATCATCGGCGGGTACGCTGGGATAGACCCACATGAAGGATCCCCAGAGTTTCATGGCGCTGGTGGAGGCGGGGTCGTAGTCCTTGACCTTGGGGACCTCCCACTTCTGGGTGGCTGCAAAAAACACGGCGGGATCCTGCAGGTAGCCGTCGGCGGGACTGGTCTTGTTATAGAGAAGCTTTGCGGGATTGCCGGCGCAGAACTTGTGGTTGGACTCGCTGAGCGCGGGAGTGGACTCGCTGCTGGAGTCGCCGCTGCCGTCGCGGAAATACATCGGCTCGTTGTTGTTGACCTCGGCCGCCCAGACGGCCACCGCCACGCCCATGTCCCGCATCTGGGAGACGGTGCGGGATTTGTTGGCGGATTCCATGCCTCTCTGGGCGCCGACGAACACCAGACTGGCGAGCACGACGATGATGGTGATGACGACCAGCAGCTCCACCAGGGTGAAGCCCCGGCGGGGGGGTGTGTTAGGTTGGCGGGTTTTCATGAGTTTGCCACAGCAAATTACGCTGTGAGGGAAACACTGCCGCCGCCGCCCGCGCATCGCAAGGGGCGGACTCTCATCCTTTCGGTGGATGACATGGCCGGGGGCGAAGACGCGCGGGCGCGGCTTGCGGCGGGTCACTCGACCGGCAGGGTGGCCGGCAGGGTGATGAGGAACTTGGTCTCGCTGCCGGGCACCGAGGTCACGCTGATGGTGCCGTGGTGCGCCTCGACGGCGCGCTTGACGATGGAGAGTCCGAGTCCGGTGCCTTTGATCTCCTGCTGCGAGTGGTGTTTTTCCACGCGGAAGAAGCGGCGGAAGATATGCGTCAGGTCCGCGCTGGGGATGCCGACGCCGTTGTCGGCGACCCAGATGCGAATGTGGTCGCCGGCGCGCTCGCAACCGATGCTGACCTTGAGGCCGCTGTAGGGGTTCTGCTTGAGCGCGTTTTCGACGAGGTTGAAAAGGACCTGGGTCCAGTAGAAGCGGTCGCCCTGGAGCACGAGGTCCGGGTCCGGCATGGTGACGGTCATTTCCGCCTGCTGGTTGCGGATGACGGATTCGAGGCGCTCGAGGATGTCCTTGATGCAGGAGCGGAATTTGAAGGGCTCGATCTTGAGCGCGTTCACCTCGCCGGATTCGAGGCGGGAAATGACGAGCATGTCCTCGACGATGCGCGAGATGCGGTCCGCGTGTTTGCGCATGATGGTGAGAAAACGGCGGGCCATTTCCGGCTCCTCGATCATGTCGTCATCCAACAGGTTTTCCAGATAACCGTTGATGATGGCGAGCGGGGTGCGGAGCTCGTGGGAGGCGTTGGCGACGAAATCCTTGCGGACCTGTTCGATCTGATGTTCGGCGGTCACGTCGCGGATGATGACTCGGGTGATGGGGTTCTTTCCGTCGGACGGGCGGGAGAGTTGCGCTGCGTCGATGATCCAGGCGTTGACGCCGCGGTTCTCGAGGTCGCCGCGCGGGGAGGTCTGCTGGGGAAGGACGACGCGGGATTGCACGGGCTCGCCGGTGGCGAGGCAGCGGAGCAGGGCGTCGGCGAGGCGGGGGTCGAGAAAGGCCTCGCGGACCGGGCGGTTGACGAGTTCGCGCGCGCCGAAAAGCGCGCGGGCGGCCTCGTTGGCGAAGTGGATGTTCGCATCCGAATCGACGAGCAGGAAGGCGTCGCCGAGGGCGTCGAGCAGGAGGTTGCGCTCTTGGCGGGCTTTTTGGAGATCGAGTTCAAGACGGAGTTTCCAGGCGTTGACTTGGGCTTCTGACTGCTTGCGGGCGCCACGGTTGC
>JBIHZT010000154.1:0-7554 GCA_044240265.1 Luteolibacter sp.
ATGAGCGGGTTGTTTTCGGTAGTTCCCATCGAGCAATTGATGATCTGCGCGCCGGAATCGATGGCGGCGAGAATCCCGGCGGCCAGCGCGAAGGAATCCGCCCTTCCAGATTCATCGCCCACCCGGATGGAAATGAGCTCCGCCGCCGGAGCGACACCGCGGGCGAACGGGTCATTACCGGCGATCAACGAGGCGACCGCCGTGCCATGACCGTTGGTTTGATTCAAATCCTGCGGGAACGGCGTGATCGCGATGGACCCGGCAAGCGCGCCCAAAGCCGGATGCGGGACGACCCCGGAATCCACCACCGCAATCCTCACCCCGGCGCCCCAACGCGAGTTGTCCGAGGTAATGCCGAGCCACGGCAGCAATCCATCGCCGAAACCCACCAGCCCGGCTTGACCCAACCCGCCTACCGGACCCGGCGCAGGCACGGCGGGCAGCGAATCATAAGCCATGATATTCTCGCCATCCAACAAACCTGCGAGATCCGCCCACTCGTCGTAGCACAGGCGGACGGCCCGCAGGCGATCCAACTGGTCCATCAGACGAATCCCGCCCTCATCGAGGGCTAGGAGAAACGCGCGGTAACTCTCTTCCCTCGGAAAGCGGAGGATCACCTCGTTCCGCCGCATGCTGGCGAAAATCTCAACCGTCGTCCCGTCGCGGAACTCATCGCGAACAACCCGCCGTACACGGCGAGGAGGCTGAGCCTCCTTGATTCCGGTCTTCCCTGATTGACTCGCCGCCGGGCGCGTCACCACGCTTTTTCCTGGATCCCGGAAGAGCCACCAGCCCAGCAAGCCGCAGATCGCGAGAATCAAAATCGACAGCAAATGCCTGAAATTGTGGTTCATGAATCCGCCGGGGCTTGAAAACGCATTCGACCACGAACCTCGGAAAATCCAAAAAGTTCTTCTCTATTCATCATACTTTCAACCCTTGGAAGCATTACGGCCGCGGGCATGCTTCATGAAACCCATGCGTTTGAAAAGCAGGAATCAGAGCCGTTGGCCAGATGGCCCGGAAAATCCGCGTCCACCTTTTTCATCGACAGCCGCAACCGTCTCACGGTTTCCTTTAGCGGCAATCATGATTTTTCCAAAAAATCTCTTCAGCTCGCCGAACTCCAGCAACCATGAAAGGCTATTACCAACTCAAAACCACCGAAGACGGAAAAACCCACTTCACCCTCCACGCCGGCAACCACGAGGTGATCCTCAGCAGCCAGCTCTATGCCGAGAAGTCCTACGCGGAGAACGGCATCGAGTCCACCCGCACCCACGGCACCCACGAGGCCCGCTACGAGCGGAAGCTCTCGGCGAAAGGCGAACCTTATTTCCTGCTGAAAGCCCCCAACGGCCAGATCATCGGAACCAGCGAAATGTATGGCTCGGAAGCCACCCGCAACAACGGCATCCGCTCGGTTGTGACGAACTGCCCCAGCGCCATCGTCAATGACCTGACCACCTGACCGCGGATTTTCAAGAGCCCGTCCAGCAAGCGTCCGAACTTAAGATCGCAAAGAATTTGGAGCATCGGCTTTTGAAATCCCCTCTTCATCTCCAACGATTCGCTCGATTCGCCAGATTCGCGGTTTCTAAATCTTCGATCGGTGGAGGATTTTGGGTTCGTCCTAGAATGCACGTGCTGAAACGTGTTCCGGCTGTCTCAGTCGGATGCCGACTTGACACCCTCATTGCAGCATTGCAGCATTACTGCATGACAAGCATCCCCGTATCCAAACGAGGCACGATTACTTTGCCGCCGGAGATGCGCCGCAAGCTAGGGCTGGATGCCGCCGAGCATCCGATGATGTTGGTGGAACTCAGGGACGGCGGAATTTTCCTGCAACCCGCGGAAGCCCTGCCCGTGCGCGACATTCCCGAAGAAACCTTGCGGGGCTGGATCTCGGAAGATGAAACCAATGCCGAGGATTTCTGGAGAAAGGCCGGCAAAGCGTGAGGATCTTCCTGGATAGCAGCGTGCTGCTTTCCGCCTGCGGATCGGGAAAATCGCTGTCCCGGTTGATCACGGAAATCGCTCCCGACCGAGGCTGGCACTTGATCTCGGCCAGCTATTGCCGCGCGGAAACGAGCAAGAACATCGGAAAACTCGGCGCGGAAGCGGCTCTGGCATGGCCGGAAATGCAGTCCAAGATCGAGTGGGTTCCCAATGCCCTCACCAGCAGGAAGCCGCTGCTGCTCACCGCCTTCAAAGACAAACCGGTGCTGATTTCCGCGCTGGCCGCCAAGAGCGAGCTGTTACTGACTCTGGACAAAGGTGATTTCGGCCTGCTGCTTGGGACGACGGTTTACGGGATGCGAGTGGACACGCCACGCGATTTTTTGATCGGCGAGGGGCTCGGTTGAGGCGGCGGGCGGGATGCCGATGAGATTCCATGCCGCCCCAAGCGATTTGGCGGGGGTCGCGAGCGGATCTGCCAGGCGGAAAACCGGGCTTTCTGTCATGGTAGTGCAATCCACCGGGGGGGAACTTTTGGCAAGCCATTGTTCTCGCACTTGGCAGACCCGTTTCGCAAGTCCGCAGAGTGCCACGGGAAATGGCGTTCTGGCCAGCACCCAAATCCAAGATGTACCAAAGCATAATACCCGTCGGGGCGAAATTCCCTCCAACACCCTTCGTTTTTGGAAAAAACTCCCGGCTGACGACAGATTCCCCCTGCATTCCGAGTCTTTAGGATTACCCTGCCGCCAAAACGCACCGTCCCACGCCGATGAGCCTTCAACTACCCGGATCCAACCGCCGCGGCTTCCTTCGCGGACTTGGCGCGTTCATCGCGCTGCCCGCCATGGAATCCTTCCGCCCGCTGCTGGCGGCAGGGGGAGAGAGAGCCATCGCCACCACCGCGAGCGGCGCTCCGCTGCGGATGGCCTATCTTTACATTCCCAACGGCGTGAATCTGGAGCACTGGCGGCCCAAAGGCTCGACCGGCAATTACAAGCTCGGCGAGACCTTCAAATCAATGGAGCCGCTGCGCGAGGATTTCCAAATCTTCACCGGCTTCGAACAGCAGAACGCCCGCGCTGGTGCGGACGGTGCCGGCGACCATGCCCGCGGAGTCGCCACCTTCCTCACCTCCGCCCGCGCCCGCAAGACGTCCGGCTCGGACATCACGCTCGGGATTTCCGCCGACCAAGTTGCGGCGCTCGCCGCACAGTCGCTCACCCGCCTGCCATCACTGGAGCTTGGCACCGACAAGGTGCGCGTCTCCGGAAATTGCGATTCCGGCTACTCGTGCGCCTATCAGTTCAATCTTTCCTGGCGCTCGGAAACCCAGCCGATGCCCCCGGAAGCGAATCCCCGCGCGGTCTTCGAGCGGCTCTTCGGCGCAGGCGGTTCCGCAGAGCGCGCCGCCAGCCTCGGCCAGCGCTACGCCTCGAAAAAATCCGTGCTGGATTTCGTCCAGCAGGACGCCAGGGCCCTCCAGAAACACCTCGGCCGCAGCGACCGCCACAAGCTCGACGAATACCTAACCGGCGTTCGCGAGATTGAGCGCCAGATCGAAAAAGCCGAGTCCATGGGGCTGCCGAAAGACCCCGGCGTCCCCGCTCCGGATGGCACCCCGGAGTCGTTCAAGGAGCACCTCCGGCTGATGATGGACATGATGGTGCTCGCCTTCAAAACCGACTCCACCCGCATTTCCAGCTTCCTGATGGCCCACGATGGCAGCACCCGGAATTTCCAGGAAATCGGCGTCCCGGACGGCCACCACAACATCTCCCACCACCAGGGCAGAAAGGAAAACCTCGATAAACTCGCCAAGATCGACCGGTTCTACATGGACCAGCTCGCCTATTTCCTCGACCGGCTCAAGAACACGCCGGACGTCGATGGCAAGTCGCTGCTGCACAACTCGATGATCGTCTATGGCGGCTGCATTTCCGACGGCGACCGCCACAACCATGACGACCTGCCGATCGTCGTCGCCGGAAACGCCGGCGGCGCATTCTCACCCGGCCGCCATGTGGAGCTCGGCGAGGACGTGCCGCTTTCCAATCTCTATCTCCGCATGCTGGAGGAATTCGGCGTGAAGGAAACCCGCTTCGGCGACTCGACCGGCGCGCTGCGGAAAATCTAACGATCGAGCCGTTTTCCCGCTTGTCGAGTCGGCGCCCGCGGCTTCGTCATCATGCCGCTCATACCGCAGCCATCTGAAAAACGACGCGGGGCTGGCCGGTCCGGCCACCGGGAAGCTCGCGACGGATCACCCGGGTTCCAAGCAATTGTTCGATCATCCGCTGCTCCATGGCCGCGGCCCGCGGATAACTTTCGAAAACGCGTTGCAGCGGGTTGTGAAACTCCTCGATGCAAAGGCCCAACGCCGGATCCCCCCCCACCCGGCCGTAACAGCCCTCCTTGTTGCGAAGCACCACCAGTCTTGCCATTTTTTCCCCCAGCGACGGCTCCTTGGACAGCACCGGCCGCCACATTTCCTGCTGCTTCTGGAAATGTTGGAAAAACAACTTGTCCGGCGCGTTCTCTCCAAAGAGCGCCTTCATTTCCTCCAACAAATCCAGCGTGAACGCCCCGCCCGCCTGAGGGAACAAGGCGTCCGCCCTGGCTCCGAGGCTGTAAAAGATTTCCGGGCGTCCCACCACCGTCCGGGGAACCCGCGAGCGGTCCAGATAACCGAGCTTCTTGAGCTCCTCGCAGTGTTGCTTCACGGCCATGTAGCTTGCGTCCACGCGACGCGCCAGCTCGCTGACGGGCAATCCGCCCGAGAGCTTCAGCTCTTCAAGCACCGCCCGCCATTGCGGCTTGATCAGATCCTGGAATACGGGAAGAAACATCGACAAGAAGACCAATATCAGCAGATTCCGTGAATCCCGCAATTCACAAATTTCAATAAACTGCTCGATTCCCACCCGGCAATCGTCTCTACATCCCCCTCCATGTCCTCACGCACCGGCATCCTCCTTGTCGTTTCAGGCCCCTCGGGATCGGGGAAAACCACGCTCTGCCGCCGGTTGGCGGACTCCGGCGAGGCCCACTACTCGATCTCCTGCACCACCCGCTCCCCGCGCCCGGGCGAACAAGACGGCAAGGACTATCACTTCCTTTCCAAAGAGGAGTTTTTCCTCAAACTCGAAGCCGGCGAATTCCTCGAACACGCCGTGGTGCATGGAAACCTCTACGGGTCCCTCAAATCCGAAGTCATCTCCTATCTCCATGCCGGCACCGACGTGGTGATGGACATCGACGTCCAGGGCGCGAACCAGGTCCGCGCCTGCGGCGACAGCGACATCCACCGCGCCCTGGCCGATCTGTTCGTGATGCCGCCAGGCAACGAGGAGCTCCGTGAACGGCTCTCCGACCGGGGCACCGACAGCGAGGAAACCATCGACCTGCGCATGGCCAACGCCCTCGAGGAAATGAGCCACTGGAGACTCTACACTTATCTCCTGCTCTCCTCGTCCCGCGAACAGGACTACGCGAAATTCCAAGCACTCGTCACCGCCGAGCGCCTGCGCGTCTCGCGGATCACCGGGTGAACGGGACGGATCAGGGATCGCGCGGCGTCGCAAACAGCAAAGGGTCGGACGGCGCGACCGCCGCGAGGTTCGATTTCGCGGCCTGCAACGCCGCTTGGGCGCGCGCGAGTTCTCGAGCCAACCGCTCAGCCTTCGCATTCCACGTTTCGAGACTGCCGGGAACGGAGGCTTGATTTCCACCACCGGAGTGGGCGCGGGCCGCGGACTGGTCATTTCTCAGTTGGCTGATTTTGATCTGCCAACCGGTCACCCGGCGTCGCAGAGCGGCCAACTCATCGGGATCAAACGAGTCCCTTGTCTGGGGGCGGACGATCACACGTTCCGCTGGTTCCGGATTACCGGAGACCCGTTCAAGATTGATCAACTCCTCGTTCAAGACTTTGCGGCGATCTTCATCACTCCACTGAAAACGATCCTGCATCTTCGGGTCGAGATCGGGGGGCTGGATTCTGGCAATCCCATCCGTATGGCGGATTTCCAGCCCGACTTCGGTCACCCGCGTGATCACCGCATCTTGATATTGGCGTCCACTTCGAAGCGTGAGACTACCCAACTCTTCCCCAACCGCCGCCGACCATGCCTTTCTGCGGTAGACGGCACGACAACGCAGAAATCCAGCTTCAAGCTTACTGATCGAATCAAGAAGCTGAATCCGGGCGTCCTCCAAGGTTTTACGTCGTTCAAACAAGCTCTCGGCCCCTCGCAACTTTCCTTCACCGTTCAGGCTTTCTCCATGACGTTTCGATTCCTGTTGGCTCAATAGTCGGGACCGCTCGGCGTGCCTTGCGCTCAATCCATCAAGCTCCAAGGCGCCAAGAGCAATCTCGTTTTGAACTCCATCAGAACCTGATGAGAATTTCTTTCGCCGATCGACCACAATCGACAAACCGATTCCAGCCATCACAAGAACGACGATTCCAGCCATGAAGGCGAAAACTCCAGGATGCTCGTCGTTTGAAAGCATTTCCGGCAAAGAATGATTAGAGACCGGACGACATCCTGGCAATTTCGGCGTGTAGCGTGGCGATCCGCCCTTGTTTCGAGCGAATATCGCCACTGATGGAACTCGACTTGTTGAGATGGATTCGCCCGGTGGAACGCGCCCCGCTGGCTTGGGACGCCGCGCGATCCATCTCGCGCTCAAGACTTCCAATCTCGCCTTGGATCGAGACGATCTGCGCTTGTTTGACCTCAATTTCGCGCCTTACCCTCACTTTGCCATTCTCGACCTCCACCGTCCTCTGCCTTGCCATTTCCTGATCCGCCAAGCCATCCGCCACCACAGCAGCAGCCTCGTGTTCATCCCAAGTCGCCCGCTCCTTGGCCAACACCGCCGCTTTCTGTTTCGGATCGAACTGAAATCTCTCTTTGAGCGCCTCCGGTAATTCTTCAAAAGGAATCCGCTTTTGACCATCCTCATGGCGGATTTGAATGCCGACGGCGGTCACCTCCCTGATAGACACATTTTTATAAACACCTCCCGTTAGTGTTTCAAGAGTCGCCATGGATTCGCCTTTGGCCTTCCCCCTGACGAAGACGCGGTATTGATTCTTGTATGCCTCGAAAGCCTCGCTTTGACGCGCGAACTCCTCTTTTCCCACCTGGTTCCGCTTCCCAAGCGCCTCAATATTCTCCTTGAGCGTTTTGTTCCCGCGAGTCAGGCGGGCCAGTTCTTTGGAGTTTCTCACCCGCACCGAAGAGCTATCCAAAGCCGTTTGTCCGTCCGCAACAACTCTCCGGGCGAATTCGATATCCTTCGCTTGATGAGCGATCACCCGTTCAATGGACGCGCCACCTTCCTGGAACCCGTCGTCCGTCGCGAACATGAACAACAAGCCGAATCCGATCAATACGAACAAGGCCATCACCATTCCGATGACTCCCGGGCCCCGGCCGCTTGACATCATATCAGTGAATGACATATTCTGTGATTTTGAAGGTTTATTTGACCTGATACTTGATCTTGTAGGCGTCAAACTCCGCTTGCAACGACCGCCTGCGCCGCTCCAACCCGGCCACTTCACTTTCCAATTCCGCC
>JBIHZT010000155.1:0-7522 GCA_044240265.1 Luteolibacter sp.
CGTCGCCGCCATCCTTGGCGACACGGTCAACTACTGGATCGGCCGGAAATTCGGCGCGTGGACGATGCGGACCTTTCCCAAGGTCGTGAAACCGAGCCACATCGAAAAAACCAACGAGTTTTTTGTGCGTTATGGCGGCAAGACCATTATCATCGCCCGCTTCGTTCCCATCGTCCGGACCTTCGCACCCTTCGTCGCCGGCTCCGGGGAGATGGACTACCGCCGCTTCATGTTCTTCAACGTCATCGGCGCGGTGCTGTGGGTGGGACTCATCCTGCCCTGCGGCTGGTTCTTTGGGAACATCCCGGTCGTCAAGGCGAACTTCGAGCTCGTCGTCCTCGGCATCATCGGGATTTCCGTCATGCCGATGGTGATCGAAATCGCGCGGGCGAAATTCAAGAAGGCCCCCGAAGCTGAACCCGCGGAGGACTGATGCCGGAGCAATCCCTCCATCCCATGCGATTTTTCATTCCCGTTTTCCTGTTCCTCACCGCCGCCGTCCGTGCCGACAACACCGCGCTGGAAACCTGGCTCCGGCGCCAGGCGACGATCACCACGCTCGACGCCGGTTTCATCCAGGAGCGGAAACTGCCCGCCCTGAAAAACCCAGTGAGCACGCCGGGCCGGCTGTCGTTTTCAAAGCCCGGCAAAGTCCGCTGGCAGCTCGGCGAGCCCTTCGAGACGCTCGCCGTCTCGGACGGGGTGACTTTCACCCTGCTCGACGCCGCCACCAAGACCGCCCGCAGAATCGCGGTGGACTCGCCACAAGCCATCCGCTTCTCACTTCTATCCGGCAAATCCTTCCAGTCTGCGGAGGATTTCTACCAGACCTTTGAAATCATCGAGTCCCGCGTCACATCCGGAATCCACCAATACACGCTGAAAGCCAGGGACCGCCGGATGCGGACGCAGATTCCCTGGATCTTTCTCGACATCGATCCGGTGAAAAACGAACTCCGCGCGCTTGAGTTCGAGCTCCAGGACCAATCCCGCCTACGCACGCTTTTCCTGAACCCGCGCTTCAACCTCAAACTCGACGACTCGCTCTTCAAGCCGGATCTATCGGGCTACATCATCAAATAGGACCGCTCCGCCGGCGTTTGAGTGCGATTCTCGGTGGCGGGCTGCGGCTGTTCATGATCGGATTGAAGTCGGAAGAAGCATGAAAATCCCGGATGTCGGGTTGAAAGACGACTTTCCACCCAAGTCGTGGTGACCTTGTCATGGACCCGAACATTTCTCCGCCTGCCGGGCATCGAAGGAGTCGGCATCTCATTTGTGACCGAGGCTGCTGCTCATGGCTGCCAGCCGGGCAGTGTCTCAGCGAGAATACCGGCAATTTTCTGGGTATCGGAGGTTTTGAGCCAGCCGTATTTCGGATCGTTTCCGGCGAGGGCGAGGTGCATTTTCTCCAGCACCAGGCGCTTCACCGGTGGCGGAAGATCCCGGAAGGCGGCGGAATAGACCATGTAGGAGCAACGGTGTTTGAACATGCGGCCGTAGAGTTTGAAATCGGCGAGTGAGCGGCCGTCCCTGGTTCTGGGGAAACGCGCTTCGAAGGATTTCTGGAAATCCTCACCACCCTCGATGCCTTCGCCGGGGTCCGCCTCGTCCTTGAAGAACAGGCAGTCCACGATTTTGTCCGCCATGCTGTCGGCCACTTGTCCGGCGGATCCGGAGTCGGGGCCGGCGTTGGGATCGAGCAGGCGGCTGAGGAAAATGGCGCAGCGGTATTGCATCGAGGCCGCGGTGAGCAGGTTGTGCATGCGGCACTGGTGCTCCAAAACGAGAAGGGCGACGATGTCGCTGGTGGGACGGAGGTAGTTGGTGGTGTCGATGGTGTTTCGCAAATCCGGCAGGTCGCTGGGCTGTGGCTCGGCGGGTTCGTTTTCCACGTAGGTCCGGTTTCCCAGATGCGGCAGCGAGCTGCGGCCGGTGACGTAGTAGCCGCCCCAGCGCTCGGGCAGCGGTGATTCATGATCCACCAGGCGGGTTCCCATCGCGAGCAGCGGACGTCCGCTTTCATCTGGAAAAACCGAGCGGACAAGCATGCCGGGCACGTGCTCGGTATTCGAAGTGGCGTGGCAGGAGATGCAGGTGGATAGATCGCGCTCGATTTCCAAGCCGCCCGTTCCACCGGCTTCGAGGAGGTAATAGACCGGCCCTAGCAGCGGGTCCTGGATGATGGCTTCGATGTCCCCGCCGGGGACGTAGCCGACGTAGGCGTTTTCCGAAAAATACAGGCTGCGCGGATTTTTGGGCTCGATCAACCGGTTCTGATGGCTGGTTTTCGAAAACACCAGGATCTGCGATTCAACGGGAACCCGCAGTTCATCGAGCACGGATTTGAGGCGCTCCAATCCGGTGGTGCCCTTGATTTTCCGCGCTCCCGAGGAGAGGTCGGCGGCGAGATTTGTCAGTGTGTTAGCCGCCGCCGTGTCCGAATAACGGATCGGCGGCAGCTCCCAGAAATCCGAGCCGGCCAGCGCGGGAAGCGCTAGAAAAAAGAACGGAAGGAAGCGTGTCATGAAGCCCTGTTTAACTGCACCCCTGGCTGGTGCCGCACTGGGTGCAGACGCCACAGGCTCCGGCGCGGATGACCTTGTCCGAGCCGCAGTGGGAGCAGAGGATGCCCATGTAGGCGGTGCCGAGGGCGCGCTTGACGCGGGCTTGCTCGCTGGCCACCGGCAGTTCGCGGACCGGGCGGTTGAGCGCGGTTTGCTCCATCTCGGCGATTTCCGGCAGCGCCAGTTCTTCTTGTCCATAGTCGGGCGAGGTGGCCTTGCGGTAGCCTTGGATGAACTCGCAGCCGAGCCAACGGAACACGTAGTCGGTGATGCTGAAGGCGGTGCGGATGTCCGGGTTCTTGGTGAAACCGCTGGGCTCGAAGCGCTGATAGGCGAAACGGTTGACGAGTTGCTCCAGCGGCACGCCGTATTGCAGGGCGATGGAGGTGAGGGTGGCGACGGTATCCATCAGACCGCCGATGGTGCTGCCCTCCTTGGACATCTGGATGAAAATCTCGCCCGGCTTGTGGTCCGGATAGAAGCCGACGGTGAGGTAGCCCATGTGGCCGGCGATCTCGAACTTGTGGGTGAGCGACATGTGGGTGTCGGTCAGCGGCTGGCGGACCGGTGCTTCCAGGGATTTGCGCAGCGCTTCGTTCTCGCGGGCGAGGTCCGCGAGTTGCGCGGCCAGCACGTCGGCGGGCGGGGTGGTGTCGTCCGCCGCGCCGCCCATGCCGGTGGTTTTGCGGGTGTTGAGCGGGGCGCTGCGCTTGGATCCGTCCCGATAGATGGCGACCGCCTTGAGCCCGAGCTGCCAGGCTTCGGTGTAGGCCTGCATGATATCCTCGACGGTGGCTTCCTCCGGCAGGTTGACTGTCTTGGAAATCGCGCCGCTGAGGAAGGGCTGGGCGGCGGCCATCATCATCAGGTGGCCGCGGTAGTGGAGGCTGCGGGTGCCGTTGTAGGGCTTGAAGGCGCAGTCGAAAACTGATAGATGCTCGGGCTTGAGGCCGCTGGCGACGGGCTCTCCGGTGTCCGCGTCGGTGACGTCCTCGATGGTGTCATACTTCTCGATGTGGCTGAGAATGGCGGCGACTTGATCCAGGTTATATCCTAACCGGATGAGCGCGGGCGGGACGGTGCGGTTGACGATTTTCAACATGCCGCCGCCGGCGAGCAGTTTGTATTTCACCAGGGCGATGTCCGGTTCGATGCCGGTGGTGTCGCAGTCCATGAGAAATCCGATGGTGCCGGTGGGCGCGAGCACGGTGACCTGGGCGTTCCGATAGCCGTGGGTCTGGCCCGCTTGCAGCGCGTGGTCCCACGCGGCGCGGGCGGTCTTGATGATGGCCGCGCAATCGCCGCTTTCCTTGATTTCCCCGGCTTTGGCGCGGTGGCGCTCGATGACTTCGAGCATGGATGGCGCGTTGGACGCGGCGGGCGGATCGGTGACGTCGCCGTAGCGGGCGTCGTAATAGGATGGGAACGGCCCGACGGCGGCCGCCATTTCCGCGCTGACTTGATAGGCATAGCCGGTCATGAGCGAGGTGATGCCGGAGGCGAGCGCGCGGCCCTCGTCGCTGTCATAGCCGAGGCCGCGGCTCATGATGAGCGCGCCGAGATTGGCATAACCGAGGCCGAGCGTGCGGAAGGCGTGGGAGTTCTCCGCGATGGCCTGGGTGGGGTAGCTGGCGCGGTCCACGAGAATTTCCTGGGCGACGAGGAAGAGTCGGATGGCGGACTGGAAGCGGTCGGTGTCGAAGGTTCCGTCCTCCTGTTGGAAACGCGCGAGGTTGAGCGATGACAGGTTGCAGGCGGTATCGTTGAGAAACAGATATTCCGAGCAAGGGTTGGTCGAGTGCTGGCGGCCGCTGCCCTTGCAGGTGTGCCAGGTGTGGATGGTGGAGTCGAACTGCATCCCGGGATCGCCGCAGGTCCAGGTGCCTAGCGCGATTTTCCGGAGCAGTTCGCGGGCGTTTTTCTTTTCGCAGGGCTCTCCATCAGAAACGCGGCGCGTCCACCAGTCCGAACCATCGACGGCGGCTTGCATAAACTCGTCGCTGGCGCGGACGGTGAGGTTTTCGTTTTGGAACATCACCGAGCCGTAGGCGTCGCCGTTGTAGCTGCCGTCGTAACCCTGCTCGATGAGTGCCCAGGCTTTTTTCTCTTCGATGGTCTTGGCCTCGATGAAGTCCTCGATGTCCGGATGCCAGTCCTTGAGCGTGTTCATCTTCGCGGCGCGGCGGGTCTTGCCGCCGGACTTCACGGCGTTGGCGACCTGGTCGTAAATGCGCAGGAAGGAGAGGGGACCTGACGGTTTGCCGCCGCCGGAGAGTTTTTCGCGGGACGAGCGGAGGGTGGATAGATCGGTGCCGGTGCCGGAGCCGTACTTGAAGAGCATGGCCTCGGAGGTGGCGAGGCGCATGATGTCCTCCATGTTGTCCTTCACGCCCTGGATGAAGCAGGCGCTGGCCTGCGGGTAGTGGTATTGGCTGGGTGAGCGGCGGGCCTTGCCGATTTCCGCATCCCAGAACCAGCCGCCTTCGCCGGCGTTGTTGCCGATGCCGTATTGATGGTGGAGGCCGACGTTGAACCAGACGGGCGAGTTGAATGCACCGTATTGATGGAGACACAGCCACGTTAGATCCTGGTAGAAAATTTCGGCGCTGGCCTCGTCGGCGAAGTAGCCGTCCTCGATGCCCCAGTCCGCGATGGTGCGGGTGACGCGGTGGACGAGTTGGCGGACGGATTGTTCGCGGCCGCCGTTTGCGGGGTCGGTGCCGTTGGCGGCGTCGCCGTAGAAATACTTGGAGACGGCGATCTTGGTGGCGAGCTCGCTCCAACTGCGGGGCACCTCGACATTCTCCTGGCGGAACATCGCCTTGCCGCTGTCGTCGGTGATTTCCGCGGTGCGGAGGTCCCACTCGATTTCATCGAATGGAGAGACGCCGGGAGTGGCGAAGCGGGGTTCGAATTTCAGTCCTGAGGGCATTTCGGGAGGTGTGGACTTGGTGCGGGTCGGCGGGGTGAGGGTAGCGGTAGGGGAGTTCATGGACAGGCTGGAATTGACTGATGGGGGTTGGTTTAGCGGGGTGGATCTTGGAAGGGGGAGATTTCGGTCGGTACTAGATATGGTGTGAGCGGATGGGATGCTTATACCACAGGGAGTTTCCGCCAAGCAAAAAATGCGGAGTCGGCTGGAAGTCTCATGGCTCTAGGGAATGAATTTTGAAGGGGCTGAATTTTGCTGGATATTCAAGGGGAATTAATGATTAGAGTCCGGAAACGTCGTGTTCACGGGCGTTTCCAGCATGCTAGAAGACGGGTTGGCTCAGATCCATCCGTAAGGTCGCGCTTGGATGCCGATTTTCTACGCGCAAACTGCTTTGAAGTTGGCTGGCCATTGGTGGCGCTCATATTTCCTCAAATGACTACAGTTCTTGATTCATCAGGTGGGGCCGACGCATCCATTCTGCCGCCGATCATTCAGGGAGGAATGGGAGTGGGGGTTTCCGGCTGGCGGCTGGCGCGGGCCGTTTCGCAACGCGGCCAACTTGGAGTGGTGTCCGGCACCGCGCTGGACCTGTTGCTCACGCGGCAACTCCAGCTTGGGGATGTGGGCGGGAACTTGCGACGCGCTTTGGACGCGTTTCCCTATCCGGACATCGCCAAGCGCATTCTCGACCGTTACTTCATCCCGGGCGGAAAAGAGGAGGAAGCGTCCTTCAAAACCCCGGCGATGATTTCCCACGAGCCGTCACTCACGACGCGCGGGCTGGTGGTGGCGTCGAGTTTCGTCGCGATCTATCTGGCCAAGGAAGGGCACGACGGCTGGGTGGGGCTCAATCTGTTGGAAAAAATCCAGACGCCGACCTTGCTCGCGCTTTACGGGGCCATGCTCGCCAAGGTGAACGTGGTGCTCATGGGGGCGGGGATTCCGCGGCAGATTCCGAAGATTCTCGATGAGTTCGCCGCCGGACATTCCGCCGAGATGAAGCTCGACGTGGCGGGGGGGACGGAACCGGTGTTGATTCATCTGGATCCCGCCGATTTCGGGCCGGTGACGCCCTTGAAGCGGCCGCTGTTTCTCGCCATCGTCTCCTCACCGGTACTGGCGGAGAATCTCCGGCGGAAAGCATCCGGCCGGGTCGATGGATTCGTGGTCGAGGCTTCGATGGCCGGTGGTCACAACGCGCCACCGCGCGGGCCGATGCAGGTGACCGCCGAGGGCGAGCCGATTTATGGCGAGCGCGACCGGATCGATCCTGCGAAGTTCTGCGAGATCGGGCTGCCGTTCTGGTTGGCCGGCGGCTACGGGCGCATCGGCAAGCTGCGGGAGGCGCAGGCACTTGGAGCCAAGGGCATCCAGGTGGGGACCGCCTTCGCGCTGTGCGAGGAGTCCGGATTCGATCCCGAGCTTAAAAAAGGGATCCTCGCCTCGGTGAAAAAGCGCGAGTTGGACATCCACACCGATGCCTTCGCATCGCCCACCGGCTTTCCGTTCAAGGTCGCGCGGATCCCGGGCTCCGTCGGCGAGGCGAAAACCTATCAGGAGCGCGAGCGGGTGTGTGATCTCGGCATCCTGCGCGAAACCTATCAAAAGCCGGACGGAAGCATCGGCTTCCGCTGCCCCGCCGAACCTGAGGAAATTTATATCGCGAAGGGCGGGGATCCCGCGCACACGGCGGGACGCGTCTGCATGTGCAATTCGCTCGTCGCGTCGGCGGGTATCGCCCAGATCCGGCATGGGGTGGTGGAACCGCCGTTGGTGACGCTTGGCGACGATCTGGAAGCCGTCCGCGAGTCGCTGCTGCTAGGCCGCGAGAGTTATACCGCCGGGGATGTGATCGACCGCTTGCTGGAGTAGGTCACGACCCGTTGGCGACCCGGATTTCCTCGAGATCGGGATCGTAGATGTTGAACTCGATGCGGTTGAAGGCGGCGATTTTGAAGTTGGCGGTTCCGAAATTCTGGCTGAAGCCGGTCAGGCTGTCGCCGGTGACCGCTTCGAGGCG
>JBIHZT010000156.1:0-7517 GCA_044240265.1 Luteolibacter sp.
ACTACGACCATGGCCGTACCAAAACGCCGCCAATCCAAAAGCCGCCAAAAAATGCGCCGCGGCGCTACCCGCTGGCGCGCACCGATCTTCAAGAGCTGCCCCGAATGCAGCAGCCGGGTGCCATCGCACATCGCCTGCCCGTCTTGCGGCTACTACCGTGACCGTCAGGTGCTCGACGTCGAAGCTCTCTGAAGCTGACTGCGTGCTTTCCGAATCAATTACCGCTCGGGGATTTCCTCTTGCGGTAATTTTTCGTTTTTTCGCTTTTCACCACCGTATTCTCGATCCTGCATGAAAGTCGCCCTGGACGCCATGGGCGGGGACCACGCCCCCGCCGTCAATATCGGAGGAGCCATCGACGCCCTGCGCTATTACCCGAAGTTGCAACACCTTTATTTGGTGGGGGTTGAGGAAATCCTGCAGGAAGAATGCAAAAAACAGGGACTCGATCTCAGCGACCCCCGGGTCAGCATCGTCCACGCACCGGAAATCATTGGAATGGCCGAGCCGGGTGCGAAAACCGTGCGGCGGAAGAAACTCTCCTCCATCAGCATCGCCATGGACATGGTGAAGGAAGGACGCGCGGATGCTTTTGTTTCCGCGGGAAATACGGGGGCCGCCGTGGCCGCCGCGACCTTGAAATTGCGGACCCTGCCGGGAGTGGACCGCGCCGGCATCGCCTCCGCGCTGCCAAATGAATACGGCATCTGCCACATTCTCGACGCCGGGGCGAATCCCGAGGCGAAACCCGAGCATCTCGTGGCCTACGCCGTCATGGGCACCGCGTTTTCCCGCGGCGTGCTCGGCGTGAAAAATCCCAAAGTCGGGCTGATGTCGAATGGTGAGGAAGACGAAAAAGGCACCACGTTCACCAAGGAAACCTTCAAGCTCCTCAAGCAGACTCCCGGCATCAACTTCGTCGGAAACGTCGAGGGCCGCGATCTTTTCGAAACCGAGTTGGACGTCGTATTGTGCGACGGATTCGTCGGCAACATCATGCTCAAAACCATCGAAGCGACCGCCAAGGCGGTTTCCAAATGGCTCAAAACCGAGATCAAGGGCAACCCGCTGCGCATCGCCGGGGCCATGCTCGCGCAAGGCGCGTTCAAGGCGCTGAAGGAAAAAAGCAGCTACGAAACTTACGGCGGCAGTCCGTTGCTCGGGGTGAACGGCGTGGTCATCATTGCCCACGGATCCTCCACCGCGCTGGCGGTGCGAAACGCCATCCGCGTCGGCATGGAAACCGTTGAAAACCGGGTGAATCCGCAAATTGAACGGGCTTTGGCCGCGATTTCAGAAGCGGCCTCGACCGAAGGATAATTTCAGACAACTTGGATTTTCACTTCGCGCTTGTGGCATCCGTTCGTGGGTTCCAATGTCCCGCCGCATGAGTGAAATCTTGTCCCCAATTCAAGTTTGCATCGCCGGGACCGGCAGTTATGTGCCGGAGAGAATCCTAACCAACGCCGAGCTTGCGATCCAGGTGGACACCAGCGACGAGTGGATCGTCACCCGAACCGGCATCAAGGAGCGCCGGATCGCCGCAGAAGGTGAGTTCACCTCGCACATGGCGACCCACGCCGCCCGCCGCGCGCTCGAACAAGCTGGTCTCGCAGCCGAGGACGTCGAGCTGATCATCGTCGCCACCATCACTCCGGACACGCTGACACCGGCAACGGCCTGCTACGTCCAGCACGGTTTGGGTGCCGTCAATGCGGTGGCTTTCGACATCTCCGCCGCTTGCTCGGGGTTTCTCTATGCCATGAAGATTTCCAAGCGACTGATTTCCGACGGGGCCTTCAAGAACGCGCTGATCATCGGCGCGGAGAAGCTTTCCACCGTCACCAACTGGGAGGACCGGACGACCTGCGTGCTCTTCGGCGACGGTGCCGGCGCCGCCGTCCTTCGCCGCGCCGAGCCGGAGGAAGGTTCCATCCTTGCCACCGAGATGGGCACCGACGGAAATCTAACCCATCTTCTCAACATCCCCGGCGGCGGCAGCGCCTGCCCGATCACCAGCGAAAACGTGAACGACCACCTGGTCTCGATGACCATGATGGGCAAGGAGGTCTTCAAGCACGCGGTCAACCGCATGAAGGAAGCCGCGGAAAAAGTCATCGACCGCGCCGGTCTCAGGCCGGAGGACATCGCCTGCGTCATCCCCCATCAGGCGAACCTGCGCATCATCGACGCCATCGCCGACCGCCTCGCCGTTCCTAACGAACGCGTTTTCGTCAACCTCGACAAATACGGCAACACCTCGGCCGCGGCCGTCGCGATCGCGCTCGACGAAGCGAACCGCTCCGGCGCCTTCAAGCGCGGCGAGCACATCGTGTTGGTCGTATTTGGCGCAGGTCTAACCTGGGCGGCCGCTGCGATTCGCTGGTAGCCATGTCCTACCGCAGCACGCCTCAGGAAACCGATGTGATGCCGCCGGGCATCCCCTACATCATCGGCAACGAGGCGGCGGAACGCTTCTCGTTTTACGGGATGCGCACGATCCTGGTCGTGTTCATGGTGCAATACCTGCACTACATGGATGGTGGCGGAGGTCGCCCGCTCAGCGGAAACGAGGCGGTGGAATATTACCACCAGTTCGCCAGCTGGGTTTATTTCACGCCGCTGCTAGGAGCGCTGATCGCCGATATTTTCCTGGGGAAATACCTGACCATCCTGTTGCTCTCCATCGTCTATTGTCTCGGCCACGCCGCGCTGGCATGCATGGGTTCGTATGGGAACTCCCCATGGTGGTTGTTCGCCGGGCTGCTGTTGATCTGCCTCGGCTCCGGCGGGATCAAGCCCTGCGTTTCCGCCCACGTCGGCGACCAATTTGGGAAAACAAACCACCATCTCATCTCCCGGATCTACAACTGGTTCTACTTCTCCATCAACTTTGGTTCGTTCTTCTCAACGCTGCTGACGCCGTGGCTGTTGGAGAAATACGGGCCGCACTGGGCGTTCGGCGTGCCCGGCGTGCTGATGGCAGTCGCCACGTTCATGTTCTGGCTCGGGCGGCACCGCTTCGTGCATATTCCGCCATCGGGTGCCGGTTTTTTCAAAGAAGTGTTTTCCCGCGAGGGATTCGTCGCGCTGGGCAAGCTCATCCCGTTGTTCACTTTCATCGCGGTGTTCTGGTCGCTCTACGACCAGACCGGCTCCTCGTGGGTGCTCCAGGCGCAGCAGATGAATCTGAAATTCCTCGGCATTACCTGGCTGGAATCCCAGATCCAGGCGGTGAATCCGATTCTCATCCTGATCTTCATCCCGCTGTTCACCTTTGTCATCTATCCGTGGATCAACCGGCTTTTTCCGCTCACGCCGCTGCGCAAGATCGGCCTCGGGATGATCCTGATGACCGTGTCGTTCGGCCTAACGACCTTGGTGCAGTCGTGGATCGACGCCGGCCAGCGTCCTTCCATCGGCTGGCAGATCGTCGCCTACGTCATCATCACCGCGTCGGAAATCATGGTCTCCATCGTCGGGCTCGAGTTCGCGTACACGCAGGCACCGCGGGCGATGAAATCCTGGATCATGTCGTTGTTCTGGCTTTCCGTCTGGGGTGGCAACCAGTTCACCGCGCAGGTGAACCACTTCATCGCCATTCCCTCACCTGCCAGCGAGCAGTTCGCACAAGCCACCGCCGCGCTGCCGGTGGGCTGGCAGACCTCGCCACGCACCATCATGCTGCCGGGGCACGACGGAGTGACCGGCACCGGGGATGATTTCGTCGCGCGTTGCGAGCAGGGTCGGATGGATTCGTTGGAAATTCCCGGCCGCGCGGTTTTTCTAGCGGCCGCGAGCAGGATCGAGGCACGCTCCGGCGACGCGTTTCCCTCCAATCAGGAAGGCCGCAAACTCATTGGCGACGCGAAGGACCCGTGGGGAGATCCGCTGTCCTATGACCTCATCGACTCGTCCCACGCCCGCATTTCCAGCGCGGGTCCGGACCGGATTTCAAAAACCCGGTGGGACGTCGGCGTGATTCTGGAAAAAACCAGTGCCGACGCGCCATCGTCCCAGGACACCTGGCTCGGCCGCCGCAAGGCTGCGCTCGGCATCAAGGAAAAGCCTTCCGAGGCCGGCTTCGCACGCACCGAGTTTTCCGGTGGGCAGAGCAAGCTTGAGGGCTCCGCGTATTTCCGCTTCTTCACCTGGCTGGTGCTGGGCACCACGGTAATCTTCATTCCATTTGCCTGGTTCTATCGACCGAGGACTTATCTGCACGATTGACCCGCCATTTTCTCGGGAAAACAACCTCGTTCGAACTCGATCATGACATTCAAGACCCGCACCCAAAGCGCTCTGCGCGCCGCCCGTGCCCATTCATCCGGCAAATCCGCGCTCGTCGGACTCGATGGATTTGTGGACACCATTGTCACCCCGGTGGCCCAGCGCGCCGCGCAGGGAGAGGCGTTCACGCCGATTCACAACATCCCCGAGTTCGCCAGCCGCATCGCCGGAGCTGCGGGGAAAAGCACTAACATCGAGTTCTATCCGCGTATGGAAAAACTCGGGGGCAACGGCCCCATCATGGCGAACGCGCTGCTCGCCGCCGGCACCCACGTCACTTACGTCGGCGCGCTCGGCAGGCCCTCGCTGCACTCGGTTTTCCATGACTTCGCCTGTCATGCCGAAGTCGTCTCGCTCTGCGATCCGGCCACCACCATCGCCGTCGAGTTCGACGACGGAAAGATCATGCTCGGCCAGCTTCGCAGCCTGGACTCCATCACGCTTGACACCATCGAGCGGGTGATGGGGGCCGACAAGTTCCACGCCACGCTCGCCACCTCCGATCTCGTCGCGCTGGTGAACTGGACGATGATTCCTAACATGACATCCATTCTCGCCGCGCTTGCGGACGAGGTTCTGCCCGCGCTGCCGCCGCATGAAGGCCGCACGTTTTTCTTCGATCTGGCAGACCCCGAGAAGCGCTCCGCGGCGGACATTCTGGAAGTTCTCGCGATCATGACCCGCTTCGAAGCCTTCGGCGCGGTCACGCTCGGGCTGAACCTGAAGGAGGCCCAGCGCGTTTACGACGTGCTCGGCTTCGCGGCCCGCGGCGAAACGGAGGCCGACCTCCGCGCCATCGCCGCAGACATCCGGGAGAAGCTCGCGCTCGCCACCGTCGTCGTCCATCCGCGCGAATCCGCCGCTTGCGCCACGGCGGACGGCACCTTCTGGGTTCCCGGCCCTTACATGGAAAAGCCGCTCATCACCACCGGCGCGGGCGACCATTTCAACGCGGGTTTCGCCCAGGGCCAGATGCTCGGGCTCGACCCCGAAGCCTGCCTCGCCCTCGGCGTCTGCACCAGTGGTCACTACGTCCGCACCGCGGTCAGTCCGAGTCTCGACGATCTGGACAGATTCCTCGGCAAGTGGGAATAAATACGTTAGGAAAGCCGCTTCATCACTGCCGCGGAGAGCAGTTTGCCATCCGCGCGGCCATCCGCGAGTTCCTGGGCGCGCTTCATCACCTTGCCCATGTCGGCCTTGCCGGTGGCGCCGGTGTCGGTCATGGCTTGCTCGATGATGGCCGCGAGCTCGTCCTCGCCGAGGGCGGCGGGCAGGTAGCGCGAAAGGATTTCAATCTCGGTCTTCTCGGTGGCGGCGAGCTCCGGGCGACCGGCTTTTTCGAACTGCTCGCACGAGTCCACACGCTGTTTGATTTGCTTGCGGATCACCGCGAGCACCTCGGATTCGTCGAGCACGATGGATAGATTGCCCTTTTCGATGGCGGCGTTCATCAGCGCGCTTTTCAACGCGCGCAGGGCGTTGAGAGCGACGCTGTCCTTCGCCCTCATGGCGGTTTTGATGTCTTCGGGGATGCGGGTGGCGGTGGCGCTCATGCCTTCTGTCCTATCACGACCGCGCAACCCGCCAAGCAAAACCAGCCGGAAACAAGCGGCTGGGTTTCGGGAAGCGCGGATGATGGACCGGCTCGGAATGACTTTGATGTTTCCATGCTGGTGAATTTGAATTACCAGTGCGCCCGGATGGAGCTGAGACATTTGAGATACTTCGTGGCGGTAGCCGAGGAATTGAGTTTTCGGAAAGCGGCGCAGCGCCTCAACATCAGCCGCCCGGCGCTGAGCAAGCAGGTGAAGGACCTGGAGGATGAGATTTCGGTGAAATTGCTGGAGCGGGACACGGTGAGCGTTTCTCTAACGAAAGCCGGGGAGTTGTTCCTCGAAGATTCGCAAAAACTGCTCGTCCAGGCCGAGCAGGCGATCGAACGCGCGACTCAGGCGCAGTCCGGCCACCGCGGGAAGCTGCGGATCGGCAGCGTGGGAATCATCGCGACGGACTTCCTTCCGAAGACGCTGAAGATTTTCAACCAGAAGTATCCGGGCGTGGAAGTAGCCTTCGTGGAAATGCTGCCGGTCGAGCAGCTTGACGCGCTGGCCAAGGGGCGGATCGACATCGGTTTCGCCTACGGCAAAGAGGTGTTGAACATCACCACCCTGCGCACCTTGTGTGTCGTCCACTCGGTTTACGGAGTCGCGGTTTCAAAGCAGCATCCGCTGGCTGACAGGAAGAGCGTCACTCTCAAGGAAATCCGTGCTGAAACCCTGTTATGCCTTGGCGGCGATGGCCGCTCCAGCCACCGCGAGGCCGTTTGCCGGTTCTATACCGACGAGGGGATCCGGCCAAGCAAGGTCCGGCAAGTGGATGGTTTCGACTCAATGATCACGCTGATCGCCGCCGATCAGGGGATTTCACTGCTCCCGCACGCGCTGGATCTGGCCAATCAGGGCATCGTCATCATCCCGGTCACCGTGAGCCAGACGGATCTCGATTTCCACATGTGGGCGGTCTGGCAGCGCCACCTGCCCTCGCATCACATCAAGCACTTCGTCCAGCTTCTGGAAGAACGGGTAAGCGGAAATAGCCTTGAAACTTCCGCCCCCGCAACTTCGTAGTCAGACCGTCATGGAAAGCCCACTCAACCGCCGCAAATTCCTCTGGACCACGGGAGTCGCCGGGATCGGCCTGGCTGCCGCCCGCTCCTTCGCGCAAGCGCCCTCCGTTTCCCCTAACTCCAAACTCCGCGTGCTTTCCATCGGAGTCGTCGGCACCATCGGCGGCACCGACCGCATGCAAGTCGCCGGGCACCCATCGGTGGAGATCGCCGGACTGTGCGATGTCGATTCCAACGCTCTCGCCCAAGCCGCCAAGGACCATCCCGCTGCCTTCACCTGCTCGGACTACCGCGAGGTATTTTCCAAATACGGCGATCAGTTCGATGCCGTCATCGTCTCTACCCCGGACCACAGCCATGCGCCGATCATGCTCACCGCGCTGGCCAACCATAAACACGTCTACGGCCAGAAACCACTCGTCCATCAGTTGGAAGAACTCGTGATGATGGAAAAGGCCATCGCCGCCCGACCGAATCTCGTCACCCAAATCGGCAATCAGCGGATGGCTCTGGCCGGTCGTCGCGCCGCCGTGGAGATCCTGCGCAGCGGCGTGCTCGGAAAAGCCGTCGAAGCCCACGTCTGGGTCGGCTCACCGAA
>JBIHZT010000157.1:0-7512 GCA_044240265.1 Luteolibacter sp.
TGCCAAGGGTTTCCGCGGTTTCCGCTCGAAACTCTTCCGTTACGCCAAGGACGCTGTCCGCAAGGCGATGACGTATGAATATCGCGACCGGAAGCGGCGCAAAGGTCAGTTCCGCCGCCTGTGGACCCAGCGTATCAACGCTGCCGTCCGCAACGAGGACATGACCTACTCGCGCTTCATCGAGGGCCTGAAGGCCGCCGGTATCGAAGCTGACCGCAAGATCCTCTCGGATCTCGCGATCACCGATGCCGCAGCGTTCTCCGCCATCGTTGCCCAGGCCAAGAAAGCCCTCGAAGCGAAACACGCTTCGAAAGCCGCCTGATCCGCGAAACTGGAAACATCAACACGCCGTCCGGCTTCGCGCCGGGCGGCGTTTTTTATTTTGTCAGAATCAGCTTCGCGCCTGCGATCAACAGCACCACCGCCAGCAACCGCTTGATCGCCGCATGATCGAAGCGCCGGCTACCGTAATACGAACCCGCCGTGCCGCCGATGATCGCCGCCACCGCCAGCGCGATGGCGAATGCCGGGAACCGCCGCGTGCTGCTGAGGTTTCCCAAAAGCCCGGAAGCCGAGTTCACCAGGATGAACAGCGCCGACACCGCCGCCGCGTTTTTGGTCCGCGCCCAGCGCATGAAAAGCAGCAGCGGCGTCAGGAAAATCCCGCCGCCCGTGCCCGTCAGCCCGGAGAGCAGGCCGAGGCCCGCGCCCAGCGAGATCGCCACCGGCCGCGACGGCTCCCGCGCCACCGAGTCGTCGGCGGGACGCCAGAAAAACCGCGCGGCTGAGAATAACAGAACCACGCCCACCAGCACCTTGAAGACGTGGGTCGGCAGATTCAGATAGCCGCCGACGAACGCCATCGGCACCGCCAGCAGGGCGAAGGGCCAGAACAACGACCACGAAAAATATCCCGCCCGCCAGAACTGCCAGGTGCCGATGCCCGCCACCAGGATGTTCAGCACCAGCGCCGTGGGTTTGATCTCCGCAGGCGCGAGACTGAAGAGCGTCATCACCGCGATGTAGCCGGACGCTCCGGCGTGGCCGACGCAGGAATAGAGAAACGCCACGATCAGAATCGCCAGCGTGAGGAAAGGGAGGTGCTCGGGTGACATGGGAAGGAGTGGCGACATTCCTGTCGCCACAAGGCATCGGCTAGCAACAGGAAAAATACTACTCATGAAAATCACCACGTGCTCCGGGGCATTGAGCTCTCTCCATCCGATCACCCATGAAGACTGATACCCTGAATTTAAAAACGCTCCTTCAGCAGGATCAATGGGAACCCCTGTGGGACGATATCCGTGGCATTGCGGAGGACTTGTTTCATGATCGCTTCCGCCGTCCGTAATTTCTTGGAGCCATCGTTCTGGAGCAGGCGGCGACGGGGACCGGCGAGATTCAGAAGCGACTCGTGATCGATGGACAGCAGCGGCTGACAACTTCACAGGTGATTCTTGAAGCTTTTCATGACCTTTGCAAAGAGCTGGAAGCCGAGAATCCCTGCAAGGCGCTCGCCCGGATGACCCGCAACGACGATCCAATGGCGAACTCGCCGGATGAGGTTTTCAAACTCTGGCCCACCACGGTGGATCAGGAGTCCTACCGGATGGTGATGGAATGCCACACGCCGGCCGCGGTGCGCGATGAACTAACGCTCAGGCCCCATCTGGCGGAGCGTCAGATCGTTAATGGGTATCTTTATTTCAGCGACGCTATCCGCGAATGGATCGAGCCCGGCACTTCCAATCTGGAAAAGAGGATCAACGCACTCATCCATGCGCTTCGCGAGCACATGCGGTTTGTGGTGATCGACTTGGAGGATGAAGACGACGCCCAGCTCATTTTCGAAACGCTCAACGCCCGTGGCACGCCGCTCTTACCCACGGACTTGGTCAAGAACTTCGTGTTCCACCGCGCCCGCATCGAGCAGTAGGATCTCAAACCGCTATACGAAAAATACTGGGCATCCTTCGATGAGTGGGATGATTGGTGGCGCAAAATGATCGGTCGTGGCCACGCCCAAAGAGCGAGGATCGACTTGTTTCTTCAGGCATTTCTCACGGTTCAAACCCGCGAAGAGGTTCCGGTCACCCATGTATATGCCGTGTGCCGCGAGCACATCCTCAACACGGGCGCGACAGCCGAGACTGTCCACGAGCGTGTAAGGAAGTTTCTGCTCAAGTCCGACGCCGACAGTAGCCGCTGGCCAGCTGATGCCGAGTTTCGCGATGCCTGGGTAAGAACGCCGATCTATCGAACGCTGGCCCGCAAACGCGTCAGATTCCTGCTGGAGACGCTGGAAACCTCACAGCTTCATTCGAAGACCGAGGGAATCATCACGAAGCTCTCGATTGAGCATTTGCTTCCTCAGACATGGAAGCAGCATTGGCCGCTTCCGGGTAAAGGCGATCAGGCGGAAGAGGCAGCCGAACGGGACAGGGTACTTCACAGTATCGGCAACCTTACCCTCGTGACCAAATCACTCAATCCGGCTCTTTCCAACGCACCATGGGCTAAAAAACGCAAGGAAGTCGTGAAATACAGTGCTTTGAGTCTCAACCGTGGATTCTCCGACGTGCCCGAGTGGAACGAGTTTCAAATCGAGGCTCGCGCCAAGGAGCTTTTCAAAACGGCCCGGAAGGTCTGGCCGTATCCATAAACGAGTCGGTTTTATTTTCCCAGAGCCTGCAACGCCGGATATTTCTTCGCGTCCACCACCTCAATCTCCCAGCTCCCGGACCGATCCAGCGTGAGCAACCGGTCATGATAGTCGATCAAGGTGATGCGGTGGCCCACGCTGATGTAGCTGATCTGCGATTCCTTGAGCAGACGGTAGAGGTCGCCTTGGTTTTCCTCGTCGAGCGCGCTGGTGGCCTCGTCGAGGAAGGCGAACTTGGGCTTGCGCAGGAACAAGCGGGCGAAGGCGATGCGCTGCTGCTCGCCGAGCGAGAGCACGTTGCCCCAGTCCACGACGCGGTCGAGGTCGTCGTCCACGCGGGTGAAGACGTCGGATAGATTGACGTCGGCGACGATCTTGCGGATTTCCTCGTCGCTGGCGCCGCGGTCCGGATAGGGGTAGAGCAGTTGGTCGCGCAGGCAGCCCTCGACCATGTAGGGCTTCTGCGGGAGGAACATGAGGTGGTCGAAGGCGGGGCGCTCGAGCAGGCCGCTGGCTCCGGGCCAGAGGCCGGCGATGGTGCGGAGGACGGAGCTTTTTCCGGTACCGCTGGCACCCATGATGATGAGGCTCTGGTTGGCGTGGAGCTCGAAGGAGAGTTCCTTGACGAGGGTTTTTCCAACGCCCGGGGTGCAGATGGTGAGCTTGTCGAGTTTGACGATCCGGCTGTTTTCGTTAGGCACGTTTTCGGCTTCGTAGGCGATGCGCTCTTCCTCGGCGTCGTGTTCGTCGAGTTGGTCCCACAGGCTGCCGAGCCGCTGGACGCTTGCCAGATAGTTGCTCAGCCCGCTGAACTGGGTGATGATGAGCGAGACGGCGGCGAGAACGGTGGCGAACGCACCGGCCGCCTGGGTGACCACGCCGAACTCGATTTTTCCACTCATGTACATCGGCGCGACGACGAGCACGGGGATTACGAGGGCGAGGTAGTTGTAACTGTTGGTGAAGAAGCCGAGGTTCCGGTTGCGGATGATGATGAGGCGCATGTTCGCCACGGCGGCGGAGAGACGGTTGAAGAGGTCGAGATGCTCGCGTTTTTCCCCGCGGAAGAAGGCGATGGACTCGGCATTGTCGCGGACGCGGACGAGGCTGTAGCGGAAGTCCGCCTCCTTTTCGTATTGGTGATAGTGCAGCCGCACCAGTTTGCGGCCGATGAGGATGCTGATGGCGGTGCCCGCGGCGGCATAGGCGACCATGATGGCGACGAGCAGGCCGGAGATCATCCACAGCACGCCAATGAAGGCGATGAGGGTGACCAGCGAGTTGAGCACGATGAGCATGAAAGCGAGCGAACTGGTGGTGAAATTCCGCACGTCCTCGCTGATCCGCTGGTCCGGGTTGTCCACGCTTTCCGAGCCGCGCAGGCGGTAGTAGGCGCGGTTGTTGAAATAGCGTTTCACCAGATGCTGCGCCATCCACTCCCGCCATAACAGCGCCAGCCGCTCCTCGACCCAGCGGTAGTAAACTCCGATGGGCACGGCGAGGGCGAAGCTGCCGAGATACCACGCAAGCGCCTGCCAATACGCGGCAGGATTTTTCATGGCGATGGCCGTCATGAAGTCCCGCCCGGCGTAGCTCATCAGGACTTGGACCGCGCCGACGGCCAAGGCGAGAACCAGAAGGGCGATGAGAAATCCGCGCGCCCGGTGCCGGCGCTCCGAGGAGAAGAACGCTTTGGAAATCACCCTGAACTGGCGGGCGGTGGTTTTCAGGGTTTGACGATCTCCGACCGGCTCTTCCTCCGGTTCTTCTTTCTGTTGATCGTCATTTACCACAAGGGAATCACCCTAGGCGTGCCCGGGGCCATAGCGAATTTAATCTCGCGGGCAAAAAAAGTGCCGCCAGGGAATCCGCGGCAAGTCCGGACAAACTACCGTTGCTCCGATCAAGGCCTGGCGGGGTTCGCTTGCCGAACCTCCACGGCCCCTGACAGCCCGGAGAGAGAAAACCAGCGAGGCGGATTCGGCAAATCATTTTATCGGAAGGCGTCACTCGTCGAGCAAGGAACTCCGCGTGAAAAGCGAGATGACGTGCACGCCGCGCGCTTCGATGGCTTGGCGGCCGCCTTCCTCGCGGTCCACGAGCACCAGCGCGAATGCGACTTTGCCGCCCTCGCGCTCGATGGCGTCGATGGCTTTGAGCGTCGAGCCGCCGGTGGTGATGACGTCATCGACGACGATGACGGTGTTTCCGGATTTGAAATTGCCTTCGATTTGTTTACCCGCGCCGTGACCTTTTGGCTCCTTGCGGACGGTGAAGACCTGGAGCGCTTCGGCGGGGTTTTTCGTGGCGGAGGCCATGCCGACGGCGAGTGAAATGGGGTCGGCGCCGAGAGTCATGCCGCCGATGGCATCGATTTGGAGGTGCTCGGAGTGGATCTTGGAACGGACGGCGTGCCAGCCGAGGTCGCCGATGAGCAGGGCTCCGAAGGGGTCGAGCGCGGTCATGCGGCAGTCGATGTAGAGATCGCTCTGGGCACCGGAGGCGAGGGTGAAGGTGCCGGTGCGGACGGATTTCTGGAGGAGGAGTTTTTTGAGAGCGGAGGCGGTTTGAAGCATAGCGGCGGGATGATTGGAAACAAGGGGCAGGGGGGCAAGCGCGGATCTTACTTGAGGTGCCGGAAGAGGGGCGGCAGGGAAAAGCACCTTGTCAGCACTCTCGGTCAGGTGCATTATGGAGCCATGAAAGAGATCGTTTTCGAGGTTCTCGAGGATCCGGCAGGAGGATTCACCGCGTCGGCCGTTGGACTTGGAATTCATACGCAGGGAGAGGATCTTGATGACCTGAAGGCCCAGCTCCGGGACGCGGTGGATTGTTATTTCGACGAATCCGAGGAGCGACCTTCTCTGGTGAGACTCCAGTTTGTGAGGGAGGAACTCATGGCGGTATGAAGTTACCCAGGGATGTTGACGGAGCCCGTCTGGTCAAAGCTCTCCGGGTGTTGGGATAGGAGATCACACGGCAAAAGGGATCCCACATCCGCCTGACGACCCAGATCGGTGGCGAGCATCACGAGGTTGTCCCCCTGCATCGCCCGGTCAAACCGGGAACGCTTGCCTCGATTTTGAGGAGCGTGGCATCCCATCATCAGGTGACCACCGAGGAATTGATCCGGAAGCTGGATCTCCGGTGAATTCGGACTACTTTTGTTTCTCGCCAGCGAGTCGGCCCGGCGCGTAGTTTCGGCCAGATGATTTTGGGATTGATGGAACCGTCCGGATTGATCGAGCAGGGAGGCCCGCTGGTGTGGGTTCTGCTGGGGTTGGGCTTTATCGGCGCTGTGTGCGTGGTGGAGCGCTTGTTTTTCTTCCACCGGGCGCGGATCAATGTGGGGAATCTGCTCGTCGGGCTGTCCCATCACATCCGGCGGCGGGCGTTCGCGGAGGCGCTGCACGAGGCGGCGCGCGCACCGGGACCGGTGGCGCGGGTGGCTCACGCGGCGCTGCTGCGGTATTATCTGCCGCGCGCGGATTTGCGGGACGTGGTCCAGGAGGCGGGCCAGATGGAGGTGCCGCGGATTGAGAAAAACATCCGGGCCATTCTCGGAGCCGCGCTGCTGGCACCGCTGGTCGGGATGCTCGGGACGCTGCTGGGAATGTTGGAAACGTTTCAAAAAGTCAGCGAACAAGGCGGTTTCACCGGTCCGGCGGAACTCTCGGCGGGCGTGTTCACCGCGCTGATTACGTCGGTGCTGGGGCTGACGGTGGCGATTCCGTTGTATTTGTTTTATCTCTATTTCCTCGGTCGGGCCAAGCGCCTGGTGCACCGCCTCGAGCGGGCGGGGATCGAGATGGTGAATCTGATTTCCGACGCGCGGGAAGAGGAGGAGTTCGCGCCTTTCCGCGGCGAGGTGACGGCGGGGAAAAAGGCGGCGAAGGCGAAACCCGGCGCTGCGAAATGAAGCTGGAGATGACATTGCCGGAGCGTCCGGGCTTTCTGCATGCGGTGCCATTGCTGAATATTTTCGCGCTGGTGCAGTTGTTTTTCCTGCTTGGGCCATCGCTGGTCTGGCAATCCGGCGTGGCGGTGGACTTGCCGCCGTCGCGATTTCAAATGGAGCGTTACGAAACGCCGTTGGTGGTGACGCTGGGGCCGGGCGAACCGACGCCACGCATCCACTTCGCGCGGGATTCGGTGACGCTTGCCGGGCTTGCCGAGCGGCTTGGCAAGCTGCGGGAGGAAGGTGCGCAAGCGAAGGCGATCGTGCTGCTCCAAACGGACACCGGCACGCCGGTCGGGGTCGAGCGCGAGGTCACGGAAATGATTCTGGCCAAGGGATTCCGCTTGGCGCTGGTCGGGAGAAACGCGCCGGCGGGCAGGCTGCCGGAGTCGAAATCTGCGCCTGAGTGATGGCGCGCGGCATGGTCAGTTCCCGCAGGCCGCCGGGCGCCCACCAGTGGGTGTTCCGCTGGCGTCCGCTTAAGCAGCCGTTGCTGCCGAAGTTGTTCGCGCTGGCGCTGGTGGGGGCGGCCTTCGTTTTCCTGATCACCTCGGTCCGGATCCGGGTGACGGCGTTGGAGAAATCGACGCCGCGCAAGGCATCGGTGATTTGCCTGCGTGACGACGCACAGGGACGGGCCCTGACCCTGAGGGCGCAGGAGGGCGGGCCGTTTCCTTCCCGCTTCGCGCTGTCCCAGTGGGACGGCATGGCGAAGCTGGAGGCCGCCGCCATCGAGGCGGTCCGGTTCCAGCCGCCGCGCTATGATCCGAAGATCGAGGATCTCCCGCCAGTCAATGCGGTCGAGCCGTTGGTGCTCGCCGCCAAGGGTGAGCGTTTTTTCCCGATCCACCCGCCGGCTCCGGACAAGGTGCCTGAGATCGGGCGATTCCAG
>JBIHZT010000158.1:0-7488 GCA_044240265.1 Luteolibacter sp.
CGTTTGTAAGAATATTCGAGCGTGGCTCCCAGGTTGGTAAAGGTGGGATTGAACGCGTCTGCGAGCCTGGGGTTGAGGTGAAGCGCCCATTCGATGAGATTGTCCAAGCCGTCGTGGTCGGGGTCGGCATGGGGACCGGTGATGGCGGGATCGCTGACGCCGGGCCAGGTGGTGGCGAGCCAGTCGGTATGGATCGCCGGATTTGTGGTGACGCCCAGCGTGAGAGTGCGGCTGGTTTCGCCGAGGTCGTTGGTGGCTGTTAGTTGGAGTTGGTAGAAACCGGTCTCGCTGAAGGTGGCGGTGGTGGCGGCGGAGGTTTCATCGGTGAATGTGACCTGTCCTGGCCCTGATAGGAAATTCCAGCGGACGGACTCGGCGCGGGTGACGGTTCCTTCCAGCGGAGCTGGAGATGATCTGCTGGCAGCGGGCGCGGTGCCGGGATTCACCTGCGGCGCAAAACTTCCGGTAAACGTGACGTTGAGCCGCGGGCGGAGGCTGGGGGTCGTGTGATCGTCCGAGGCGATGCGGCTAAATCCATCGGCGGTGCTCTCGGTGAGCGGTGAGAGCAGCGCCAGATCGAGCGGAGTTCCGGCAAGCACGGCGGCCTGGGCGGCGGTGACAAAAGCGGCCGACGTGCCGAACGAAAGCGGTAGATTCGAGGTGGTGTCGGTGTAGCCCGGGACGTCATCGGCCACCGGGGTTTCCAGGTCGCCACCCGCCGTGGTCCAGAGGATGCCGGGGGCGGGTTGGGCGGTTCGATAGACCCACGTCGCTCCGCTGGTGGAGTTGGTGGTGTTTTGGCCGTTGCCGGTTCCTTCGGTGGGAGTGGCGCTGAGTTTTCTGAGTTGCAGGGCTTTCACCGCGGTGGTTGAGGTGGCTCCGGCGGTCCACAAGTCGAGGGAGGTCGAGTGAATGACGCTGTCGGCCGATAGCGGGGTGAGCGGAAATGAGAACACGCTCCGCATGCCTTTTCCGCCATTGCGTCCGACCAGGAGTTGATCCCGCGCGCCGCCATTCCATGACGGGTTATCGCCGCGGATCATGGCGGCGGTGTGCGTGTAGCCGCCGGCTCCCTGTCTGAGAGAGATCGAAAGCGGTGCGTCCACGGCGACGGTGATCTGATCGGCGGCGGTGCCGGAGCTATCGGTCGCCGAGCTTTGGAGGACGTAAACCCCAGTGGCCGGAAACGTCACCGAGGTATCGGCGGCTGCGGAGTTTGCGAAAACCGCCGGGGCCGGGCCAGAGATTTGGCCCCAGGAAACCGGTGGAGTCCCGCTGCCGGATGTCGCCACGGCGCTGAGTTTCAGCCGGGTCTGCGTGTCGGCCAGGGTGATGGCTTTGGCGGCCGGGCTGGTGATTTGGATGGATGGCGGCGTGACCAGCGGGATGTGGACGTTGAAGGAAAGTCTTCCACCCGGATCATAACCGTCGGTGGCTCCGAACAAGGCGATCGGCATTTCGTTTTCGATGAGCACGAAGGGTCGCTCCACGCGGGTGGTGTGTGTCGCGCCGCTGGCCCAGGTGAAACTGGAGCCGAGCACCTTCGGTTGGGCGGAGGCGGACCAGTGGAGGCCGTCTTCGGATTGGAATTGCGCGAGCCCGCCGCTGACGCCGGTGAAGGTGCCGACCACGTCGCGGGCGACCGCGTAGTAGCGGTTCCCATAGCGCGGGCTATACCAGATGAACGCGTCTTCGGCTTCCATGTTGGAAGCGCCGGGTGGCAGGAAAATCTGTCCCGCCACGGACGCTTGTTTGACATAACTCCCGGTCGGCGAGTCCGCGATGGCGGCACCGTGGCGGACCGGGCCGCCCATGAGAGTGCCGCTGTTTTTGACGCCCTTGTAGAGCACCAGCATTTTCCCGTCGGGCATCACGGTGATGGCGGGATTGGCGACGCAGAGCGAGTCGAACGCGGCGGTGCTGCCCGCCGGATCCGGAGTGATGTCGATGATCGGCTGGTCGAGGCGCGTCCACGGGCCGGCGGGATTGGTGGCGGAGGCCACGCCGATGCGGTCGTTGTTGCGGTGGACCTCGTAGGTTCCATTACCGATATTGCCGATGTAGTAGAGGTAATAGGTGCCGTCCTTGAGGATGATGTATGGATTGTGGGTCATGTCGGCGTCCCAGTATTTCGCACCGGTGGCGGGATTGATGCCGCGGGCGGGAAGGGTGACATTGACGTGGGTGAACGGGCCGCGCGGACCATCGCCGACGGCGTAGGCGACTTCCGAAACAATCGCCCAACCGGGGTGGAACTTGTTGGGATTGGTTTTCGGCCAGCGTGCGTAGAACAGGTGGTAGCGGCCGTCCGTTCCTTTAACCGGAGCGCCGCACCAGACGTAGTAATTGGGGTCCGAGAATTTCGAATCGAGCGGGACGGGTTGGACCATCGCGCCGAGATTGAGCGTCTGTGCGACGGTTGGTCCGCTGATGACGAGCAGGATCAAAAACGACAGGATCGTTCTCATAGCTTGGAAATTTTGAGCCTGACAAACCGCTGCGCACCGGTGCCGACAGGGATGCTGGCGCTGACGGACTCGGATGAGGAATCGATGGAATTCGCCGGCGCGGTCACGACTTCGGCGTTGCTCCAGTCGTCGGCGAGCATCTCCGACCACTGGACTTGGAAGTTGGCTTCATCGGGAGCGGTCTTGCGTCGGATGTAGGTGAAGAGCATGAATTCACCGTCGAAGGCGAGACCCGGGGCGAAACGATCCGGGTTTGCGGCGTTGAGATGGAGCGCCCATTCCAGCAGGTTGTTCAAGCCGTCGCCATCCGGGTCCGCATCCGGGCCGGTGGTGGCGGGGGAGTTGTTGTTGGGCCAGTTGAGAGTCTGCCAGTCGGTGAAAACGGCGGGATCGATTCCTCCCCTGAGTTCGACCTTCACGTTGTCGTAATAGGCGGGCATCGCGGTGTGGCCGGCTAGTTTCAGGACAATGGTGTTGAAGGTGCTGTGGAGGGTGCCGCTGGTTTGCGAGCCAGGGATGGAGAAATGGGTGGTGGTCACTCCGTTGAGCGTGCTGCTGACCGTGAGCAGTGTGTCCATCCGGGTTGCGGAGACATACGTCACCTCGAAGACGAATTGATAGGTGGTGGTGCCGTTGTCGTTGAGGTTGTATTGCGTGACTTTCGATCCGATGTCGGTGTAGGCGCCCGAGGTGCCGTTGTTCGGCCCCGCCGTGGCGGAGGTGCTGGTGGCGCTTTCGACGCGGGCGACGTTGGTGGCGGTGCTGTTGTCGCGGACGAAGGTGCCGTAGCCTTTCCACGCGCCCACGGCATTGCTCCCGGCCCAGTTGTGGGCGGTGATGGGAGTGGCGAGGTTATAGAAACCGGCGCGGATGATGTTGTTGGTGGTGCTGCCGTTCTGGCGGTAGTCGAAGGACAAGCGGAGGCTCTGCCCTACGGTGAGGCTGGTTTTCGGAATCGGGCGGCCGATGACTTCCTCCATCAAGGCGCCGCTTTCCTTCCATTCGAGTTGGCCGGCGCTGGCTGAAAGCGAGTCACCGGTCGCGGGGGCCGCCTTGAACCAACTGCCGGTGCCGCTGTCGAAGGTATCGGTGAGGATTACTCCGGGCGGAGTGCCGAGGACGAGGAGCTGATAGGCCGCGGTGGCGGTCATGCCGACGCTGTCGGTGGCGGTGAGGGAGAAGGCCAGGGTGCCGATGGCGGCGGGAACGCCCGAGAGCTGGCCGGCGGGATCGAGGGTGAGGCCGGGCGGCAGGGTTGATCCCGCGGCGACCGACCAGGTCACCGTGCCGAGACCGCCGCTGGTGAGGAGGGGCTGCTGGTAGGTTTGGCCGCTGGCGGCATTTGCCAGCGAGGTGGTGGTGATTTGGAGGTCGGAGCAGGAGAGGGTCAGCGCCTTGTCCGCCTGTTCGGTGCCGTCTTGGACGCGAATGACCGGTGTGAAAGTTCCGGCAGCGGAGGGGGTGCCTTGGAGGGTGCCGTTGGGGAGGAGTTCCATGCCGGCGGGCAGGCTGCCGGAGACGAGCTGCCACTGAGGCGAGCCGTCGCCATTCGCGCTGACAAGGGCGTACGGCAGGTAAGCGGTGCCGACGCGGGCGACGGGGAGGGCGGTGGTGACGATGACGAGTGGAGCGCCGGCCATGCTCGCGGCGGGGGCGGTGGCTGTCCGTGCGAAGATGTCATGGGCGTAACTGGCCGAAATGGAATCGCCGGAGACGGCTTCCAGCCAGCCGTCTCCGGCGCTCGGCACGGTGGCGTGTACCATGTAGATCGTGCCCCGGAAAACGGCGCTGTCCGGCCCGGTTTCCGTGAGGACCAGGGTTTCCTCGTCACCGGTGGTGCTGGTGATGCGGACTCTGGCGGTCTCTGCGAGCGTGCGGTTGAAATTGAGCGGGGCCTTGAGTTCCACTTCCACGGCACCGGTGCCGCCGACTTCGCCTTGAGCGTTCGGCGCGAGGAAGGCAATCGAGCTGCGGTCGCGGGCGGCCCATGCCATTGAAATGTTCCAGGCGGAGTTGAAGGCCACCCAGCCCTCGACGTAGCCGGGCGGTTCGTTCGGGTTGTAGGGGAATGCCAGGTGTTTGGCCGAGGAATCGAGCACGCCGCGGACGTTCTCCAACACCCCGAGGCCACCGATGTGTTGGGAAAACCAGCCGGTTTCCACGCCTTCGAAGCCATAGCCCGCCTGGGCCCCGCGGAAGCTGAAGTGGCGGTTGTAGGGATTGCGGCCGAAGACCTGGTCGAGCTGCGAAACGGAGATCTGGCGGAGCCGGGCGACCTTCGCCGGGTCGGCGATGCGGGTGGCGGCGGCGAGGGCGGACGCGGGAAATCCCGCGATGTTTCCCGGCTCGTTCCACCACGGATGCCCGCCGGGGACATTTTCCGGAGTCCAGATCGCGTCGGTATACTTGCGGAAATCCCAGTAGTTCGCAGAGCGCGAAATGACGGTGTCGGTCCAGTTGGACAGCCAGGCGTCCACACCGGTCACCGTCGTCTGCGGATCGCGCGTCATGAATTCCGTTAGCGCCGGCACGAGGATGTGTTCGGACATGCGCTGGCCCTTGGTCATCAGCGGATCGGTGGCGGACTTGTTGTTGACGATCCATTGCACCTGGTTGCGGGCGGCGGTCAGATAGAGATTCGCGTCCGAGCGTCCCTCGCGCAGGGCGACGGCGCGCATCAGGAGGTTCGGCACGATCGAGTGGCCGGGCGGGAAAGAGCCCTTGGTGCCGCCCATGACGGTGTAGGTTTGGAACAGGTTTCCCGTGTGGGTGATGTCATACCAGTTCCATCGGTCGCGGGCGGTGTTCGACCAGTTGGCGAATAGAAAGTCGCGCGCCTCGTTGTAGATCGAGGCGGGGATCCATTTTTGCATCAGCGGGTAATAATAAACAAAGTAGGCGAGCTCCTCCTTGATGAGCGTGTGGTTCAAACCGCCGCGCAGATAGATGTCCACGCCCCAGTGGATGAGGCGGATGATTTCCGGCGTGTCGGCGGGCAGGGTGTCGCGGAGTCCGTTGTAGCTTCCCTCGACGGGCATGCGGTCGGTTCCGAAGGCGTCGGGATTGGCGGCATACCACTGGATGAGTGTGCGCAACTCGAAGGAAAACTGATGGGAATCCCGCCAGGCGATGCCGGAGCTGAATTTTCCGCCGGCGACGTTCCAAGTGGTGGCGTCGCCAAAGCCGGAGCGGCTGTCGATGAAGAACTGGATCATCCGCCGGTAGCTCACGCGCTCGATCCAGAATGGACCGATGCCGAACGCGTGCGAGGTTTCACTGCCGAGCCGGACCCGGAAGTTGCCGGTTTCCGCGGGTTGATAAGCGCTGAAATCCCCGACTCCGGAGTTCACTGTGCCGCTGAAAACCGTGTTGCCCGCCGGATCGGTGATGATCGAGAAAGCGGTGCTGTCGGCTGCGAGCGGCGCGGTGAAGCGCTTGCTGTCGGCGGTGTTGTAGCCGCTCTGGTTCACCAATACCTGGGCGGATACCGTCGTTACCTGAATGGCCAGGCAAATGGCGATGAGCAGGATCGGGAATTTACGCATGGAGGGATGCCGGTGGATTTTGAAACGGATTCCGGAAGCTACCGGAGCGACCTGCCGGGGTATGGTGGCTCGGAAACCGCCGGGAACTCAGGAATGTATTTACAATCCGCTGGATGCACCGCCTTGTCATGGTGACTTTGCGCATTTTTCATGGGAAATTGCGCCGGGTCGCCGAGGACACGGAAGTCTTTGCGGCGGAATGTCCCGCACCGCTGCGGTTGCCGTCCCTACCGGGCCAGGATCGGGAATGTGGGCCTACTTGAGTAGCGCCCAGATCGGCTGCGGCCAGAAGCCGAGCACGAGCGTGGCGATGGTGAGCACGGCGATGCAGAGCTTGCTGATGCACGGCAGGACGATGGTCTTGGCATCGGCGGCGTCGCTCCACCACATGGCGCTGATGACTTTGAAATAGTAGTAGAATCCGGCAGCTGCGGCGACGAAGGCGATGCAGACGCCGAACCAGAGCTTGGCTTCGACCGCGAGCTCAAAGACGAGGAACTTGCCGAGGAACCCGGCGGTGAGCGGCACGCCGGCGAGGGCGGCGAGCAGGACGGTTAGCGCGAGTGCGAGCTGCGGGTTGGTTTTCCCGAGGCCTTTGAAATCGCTGATCATTTCGCCGTCGCGCTGGATGCGGACCTGGGCGAGGATGAAGAAGACGCCGAGGGTCATCAGCAGATAGGTGGCGAGGTAGAAGGAGACGACCTTGACGGAGCCTTCGGAAGTGGCGGTTTCGGTTTTCCAAGCGGCGAGGGCGAGGATCAGGAATCCGGCGTGGGCGATGGAGGAATAGGCGAGCAGGCGCTTGAAATTCGTCTGCGGGATGGCGGCGAGATTTCCGAACAGCAAGGTGGCGCAGGCGAGGATGAGCAGCAGCGTGAGCACCGGGCCGCGGGTGAGATCGCTGGTGAGGAATGGCTCGAGGAAGCGGATGGTGAGGATGAAGCCGGCGGCTTTCGAGCCGACGGAGAGGAAGGCGGTGACGGGTGTCGGCGCGCCTTGATAGACGTCGGGAATCCATACCTGCATCGGCACGGCGCCGATTTTGAAACCGAGGCCGACCGTGACGAGGGCGATGCCGAAGAGCAGCGGGGTGGAGTTGGTGATGTGTGTCAGTCGCTCTGGCATTTCCGCGAGGCTCATGGTGCCGGTGGAGCCGTAAACCCAGGCGATGCCGTAAACGAGGAAGCCGGTGCTGAGCGCGCCGAGGATGAGGTATTTCACGCCGGCTTCGAGCGAGCCGACGTTGCGGCGCATGTAGGCGACGAGGATGTAAAAGGTGACGGTGACGAGTTCGAGGGCGACGAAGGCTCCTGCGAGATCCTTGGCGGAGGCAAGCCACATCATGCCGGCGCAGGCGAAGATGGGGAGGCAGTAGAATTCACCGGTGCCGGCTTCGGAGTCGGGGGCTTCGGTGAAGCGGGAGAGGATTTTCCGGTAATCGACGGCGAGCAGCAGGACGAGGATGGTGGTGACAA
>JBIHZT010000159.1:0-7476 GCA_044240265.1 Luteolibacter sp.
GTTGGGGGTGGGGGGATGTTATGCTTTTTCGAAACTGACGAGCACGACGAGGTCCTGCATGTCGAAGTAGGTGGTGCCGGGGGCGGCCGTGGAGCCTTCCCACAGGATGATGAGATCCTGCTCGCCGATTTTGATTTTTCCGGTGGAGTCCAGATAGGGAGAGAGGAAGCTTTTCACGTTTCCTTGATTGTAGGCGGGCGCATAGCTGGGCGGACTGTCACCGTTCTTCAGGACGACCGCGTATTGGTCGTTGTTGTTTGTTTCATGGTAGCCATACCACGAGGTGCCGGTTGCATTGGCTCCACCGCGGGCGCGGAACCTGATCGTGTCGTTCGCCTCCACGATCTTCTCGACGAGGATCTTGGTTGGAACGACGGTGGGGGCGGTCCCTTTGAAAAAGACGCTCCAGGAAGTGCTGTTGATTTTCCAGCTGCCTTCGAACGGAAGCAGTGTCTTGCCGGATTGGAAGGCAACACCCAACGTGCGGACACGCATGATGACCTTGGTCTTCGGGATGAGATCCACGCCGACCGGCGGGGTGTTGGGGTAGGAGATTTGCCAGTCGAGCAGGGAGCGGGTGCCGACGCGGACCAACGAGCGGTCCACATTGAGCTTGCCGGTGGGGATGGCGTCTGCGGCGAAGGCGGAATGGAATGAGCACAGGCCTGCGAGCAAGCTGATGATCAATCGTCCGCCACGGGGGGTGTGGGGAGTCTTCATGGGGGGATGTGTGGGGGTGTCGGCTCTTGCGAAACGACGTCGTCATTGAAAGCCGGATTTCGCCGAAAATCAAGATGTCCGGCGTAATCTACGTCATCGCGTAGGAGTGGATGCGGTGGGCTTTGATGGTGTTTTGGATTTTTAACTTGCTTGTAATTAGTGGTTTGTATTTTAAAATGAAAATCCCCATGCCGGGGTGTTAGGTCGGGATGGGGATGGGGAGTTAGTAAGGAAGTGTTAACTAAGATGATTTTCGCCCTCGAATCAGCGGTCGAGAATCGAGTTCCAGTGTTCAAGATTGTCCTTTTGGGACTCGAACAGGGCGGTGGTGTCCTCGAGGATGTCGATGGAGGTGATTTTGTCGCCCTTGGCGATCTTGTTGACGACGTCCTGGCCGGTAATGACCTCGCCGAAGACGGCGTGTTTGCCGTCGAGGTGCGGGGTGGGGAGGTGGGTGATGAAGAACTGGCTGCCGTTGGTGTTAGGGCCGGCGTTGGCCATGGAGAAAATGCCGGGCTTGTCGTGTTTGAGCGAGCGGTCGATTTCGTCGGCGAACTTGTAGCCCGGGCCACCGGAGCCGGTGCCGGTCGGGTCGCCGCCTTGGATCATGAAATTGGCGATCACGCGGTGGAAGGAGACGCCGTCGTAGTAGCCGCGCTTGGCGAGGTTGAGGAAACTCGCGCAGGTGACCGGGACCTGGGAGGCGAAGAGCCGGGCGTTGATGTCGCCGGCGGTGGTGTGGAGTGTGATTTTGATGTCAGACATGGCCGCAAGGGAACACGGGATTTGGCGGTCTGGCAACCCAAGCGTTCGGCATCGCCGGGGAAGGGCTCACTCGCGGGCTTGCGTGCCGCATCCGCTTCCCGCAACGTTCACGGCATGAGCGACGTGATGATTCAAACCACCGACCTGCACCGCAGCTACCGGATCGGGCGCAAGTCCATCGAGGTGCTGCACGGGATCGATCTGCGCATCCACCGGGGGGAAAAAGTATTCCTTTGCGGACCAAGTGGGGCGGGGAAGACCACGCTGCTTTACACGCTCGCCGGGCTGGAGCACCCGGAAAAAGGCAGCGTCCACATCGACGGCACCGATCTTTACGGACTCGGGCGTCGTGAGCAGGCTCGATTCCGCAACCAGCGCATCGGTTATGTGTTCCAGAACTACCATCTGCTGCCGGAACTCACCGCGCTGGAGAATGTCGCGGTGCCCGGGGCGATTTCCGGGAACGACACCACCGCCCTCGCGCTCAAGGCGTTGGAGCGCGTGGGGCTGGCGGATCGAGCGGACCATCTGCCCGCGGAGCTTTCCGGTGGCGAGCAGCAGCGGGTCGCCATCGCCCGGGCCATCGTCAACGAGCCGAAGGTGCTTTTTGCCGATGAACCGACGGGCAATCTGGATTCGAACAACAGCGCGGAAATCATGAAAATCCTGCTCGATCTGGCGGTGGAGCACGGTGTCACGCTCGTCGTTGTCACTCACGATCAGAATCTAGCGAAGGTCGGAGACCGCACGCTCATCATCAAGGATGGGGCGATCCATCCGGCGGCCTGACGGCAGCCGGGGGATCGTTGGTAAAAATAGCTTGATTGAAACCAGTGCATATGGTCTAAGTCGGACTATCCCCCCAAGAGTGGACCATAGCAGACAGTAACTAACAAAATAATGATATGAAACTCGAAAAAATCATCATCGCGGTAATCGCGGGTCTCAGTGCACCGGCATTCGCAGGCCCGTCGGAAGCCGCGCCTGCTCAAGCTCCGGCGCAGGAGTCTTATCTATCCGGCTGGTTTGCCGCGGCAAGCTTCGGCCAGATTTACGACGTTGGCTCGAGTATTGATAATGTTTTCAATGTGAACGAAGACCTCGGCGATCTGGACATGGACCTGTATAGCCTGCAAGCGGGCCGCCGCTTCAGCTACGAGCCATACGGATTCAGCACGGCCCTTTATCTGGAGGTCGCGTATCTGGACGGTGACGTGGATATCAACAATCTCGGAGGATTCGCGATTCTCAATACCATCAACGCCGACATCGACATCATCCCGGTGACATTGAACGCCATGGTGGAGCGGAATCTCTATGCCGGCCTGGGGTGTTACCTGTCAGGCGGCATGGGATATGGCTTTACCGACACCGATGTGCTGAGTCAGTCGGATACCGACGGAGGCTTCTACGCCCAAGTGGCCGCCGGTTTGAATTATAAGTTCAACGAGAGGTTTGAAATGTTCGGTGGCGCCCGCTGGGTCTATCTGGACAGTCTGGAATTTGGCGATACCACGCTGGAACTCGATGACGGGTTCGCCTGGGAGGCCGGATTCCGGTATAACTTCTGATTGAGTGGTTGCCGGTTTTTCAAATGCGAAGGCCGCCTCGAGTGATCCGGGCGGCCTTTTGCTTTGAGGGGGGGATTCAGGCGGAATGAATTCAGCGCTCCGTTAGGCGAGGATCTGGGCGAGGACGTAGGGCAGGATGCCGCCGGCGCGGTAGTAGTCTTTTTCCACCGGGGTATCGATGCGGACGACGACGGGGATGTCGAACGACTCACCGCTGGGGGGATGGACTTTGAGCGTGGCCTGCTGCATGGGCTTGAGGTCGTTGTCGATGCCGATCAGGTCGAAGGTGACGTCGGTGAGGGCTTTGACTTTTTCGTAGTCATCCTTGTTGACGAAGTTGCATGGGAGCACGCCCATGCCGACGAGGTTGGAGCGGTGGATGCGCTCGAAGGACTTGGTGATGACGGCTTTGACTCCTAGCAGGTTGGTGCCCTTGGCGGCCCAGTCGCGGCTGGAACCCATGCCGTAGTCCTCGCCGCCGATGATGATGGTGGGGATTTTTTCCTCCTGATAGACCGCGGCGGCGTCGTAGATGGCGAGGGTGGGGATATCGCCGTTGACGACGGCCTGGCCGGTGACGGTGCCGTTCTGGAGTTCATGACTCTCAGCCATGAGACGCTCCTTCGCCGGGGCGGCGGACGGATAGTATTTGGTGACGCCGCCTTCGATGCCGGGGACCATGAGGTTCTTGATGCGGACGTTGGCAAAGGTGCCGCGGGTCATGATGCGGTCGTTGCCACGGCGCGATCCGTAGGAGTTGAAATCGGCGAAGGTGACGCCTTTTTCCACAAGGTGGCGGCCGGCGGGGCTGTCCATCTTGATGGCTCCGGCGGGGGAGATGTGGTCGGTGGTGACGGAATCCCCGAAGATGCCGAGCGGGCGCGCGCCGTGGATTTCCACGATGTCGCGCGGGGCGGGGGAGAAGCCGTCGAAGAACGGCGGCTCCTGGATGTAGGTGGATTCGCGGTCCCACTCGTAAACGTTGCCGGTGGAGGATTTGATTTCGTTCCACTTGGGGTTCTGGTCGGAGAAGCCGGTGTAGAGCTTTTGGAAAACATCGGGCTTGAGCGAGGAGTTCATCGCATCGGTGATTTCCTGCCCGGACGGCCAGATGTCGGCGAGGAAGACGGGCTTGCCGTCCTTGCTGGTGCCGAGCGGTTGGGTGGTGAGGTCGATATCGACGGTGCCGGCGAGGGCGAAGGCGACGACGAGGGGGGGCGACATGAGGAAGTTTGCCTTGATGGACTGGTGGACGCGGGCCTCGAAGTTCCGGTTACCGGATAGGACGGAGGCGGCGACGATGTCCTCGGATTTGACGACGTCCTCGATGCCGGCGTCGAGCGGGCCGGAGTTGCCGATGCAGGTAGTGCAGCCGTAGCCGACGGTTTGGAAGCCGAGTTGGTCGAGCTCGGCTTGAAGGCCGGTTTTGTTGAGGTAGTCGGTGACGACGCGGGAGCCGGGGCCGAGCGAGGTTTTGACGGCCCGGTTGATTTTGAGGCCGAGGGCGTTGGCCTTTTTGGCTAACAAACCGGCTGCGAGCATGACGCTCGGGTTGGAGGTGTTGGTGCAGCTGGTGATGGCGGCGATGAGCACGGAGCCGTGTTGGATGGTGTCCTTGACGCCGCCCTTGCTATCAACGGTGACTGTTGCGGTCTTGGACTCGGCTTTGGCGAAGCCGCCGTCCGCGACGGGGGCGGCGAGCAGCTGGCCCCACTTGGTTTTCAGGTTGTCGAGGTCGATGCGGTCCTGCGGGCGCTTGGGGCCGGCGACGCCGGGCTTGACGGTGGAGAGATCGAGCTCGACGACTTGGGTGAATTCGAGTGCGTCCTTTTCAGTCGGGATGCCCCAGAGGTCCTGGGCCTTGTAGTAGTTCTCGACGGTCTTGCAGAGTTCGGGCGAGCGGCCGGTGCCGGCGAGGTAGCCGGTGGTGATTTCATCGATGCCGAAGAAGCCCATGGTGGCACCGTATTCGGGGGCCATGTTGGCGATGGTGGCGCGGTCAGGAAGGCTGAGGGCTTTGGCACCGGGGCCGTAGAATTCGACGAATTTTCCGACGACCTTGGTTTTCCTGAGGACCTCGGTGACGAGCAGGACGAGGTCGGTGGCGGTGACGCCGGTGTTTAGCGCGCCGGTGAGATAGACGCCGACGACTTCGGGGACGAGAAAGGTGACGGGCTGGCCGAGCATGCCGGCTTCCGCCTCGATGCCGCCGACGCCCCAGCCGACAACGCCGAGGCCGTTGATCATGGTGGTATGGGAGTCGGTGCCGACGAGGGTGTCCGGGTAGTAAACGCCGTTTTTATCGAGCACGCACTTGGCGAGGTATTCGAGGTTCACCTGGTGGACGATGCCAATGCCGGGAGGGACGACCTTGAAGGTGTCGAAGGCTTGTTCGCCCCATTTAAGGAACTCGTAACGCTCGCGGTTGCGGTGGAATTCGAGGGCGAGGTTTTTTTCCAGCGAGTCGGGTCCGCCGGCGTAATCGACTTGCACCGAGTGGTCCACGACGAGGTCCACGGGGACGAGTGGTTCGATCATTTTCGCGTCGAGGCCCATGCTGTCCACGGCGGATCGCATGGCGGCGAGATCGACGAGGAGCGGCACGCCGGTGAAGTCCTGGAGCACGATGCGGGCGACGACGAAGGGGATCTCATAATCACCGGGGGCCTTGGCGTTGTAGTTGGCGAGGTTGGTGATGTCCTTTTCCGAGACCTTGAGGCCGTCGTTGTTGCGGAGGAGGGATTCGAGAACGATCCGGATGGAGACGGGGAGCTTGCCGAGATTCGGGAAACCCTGTTCAGCGAGGGCGGGGAGGGAGTGGAAATTTCCTTGGGTTCCGGAGCCGGTGGTGAAGGTTCTGAGAGTGTTCATGTAAGAACACCCATACAACAGTTGTCAGGAATCTTCCAGAAGCATGTTCCCCGAATTACGGGTAGCGAACTCTTGGGTCGGCCAGATTTAAGAGTTCTTCAAGGAGCGGCGGAATCCGTCCGCCGAGCCCATGAAACGCCAATAAAATGAGCAACGCGCTTCCCATTGTCATCCCATGGGCTGGGCGATCGGATATCGCCCCTCCTTGAGTTTTCGGATCCTAAAAGGCAGCCACCATTTCCTTCACCGGCGGGGCGAAGGTGGTGAGGTCGATGCCATCGACGGCGACCTTGTATTCCGCCAGGCTCGGCGTGCGGCCGAGGATGGCGGAGAGGACGACGACGGGGGTGGAGGAGAGGAGCGACTCGCCTTTTTTCCGGTCGGAGTCTTCGACGACGCGGCCTTGGAAGAGGCGGGTGGAGGTGGCCATGACGGTGTCACCTTTTTCCGCCTTTTCCTGATTGCCCATGCAGAGGTTGCAGCCGGGGCGCTCGAGATACATCATGTTCTGATACTCGGTGCGGGCGGCGCCTTTCGGGGCGTTGTCGTCGAACTCGAAACCGGAATACTTCTGAAGGATGTCCCAGTCGCCTTCGGCCTTGAGCTCGTCGATGATGTTATAGGTGGGCGCGGCGACTACCAGTGGAGCTTGGAACTCGACTTTGCCCTGGGTGAGCTCGAGGTTTCTGAGCATTTTGGAGACGATTTTGAGGTCGCCCTTGTGAACCATGCAGGAGCCGACGAAGCCGAGGTCGACGGATTTGCTGCCTTGATAGTAGGAGAGCTCGCGGATGACGTCGTGGGTGTAACGCTTGGAGACATCCTCATTGTTGACGTCGGGGTCGGCGATCATGGGCTCGTCGATGATGTCGAGGTCGACGACCATTTCGGCGCGATACTTGGCATTGGCATCGGGGGCGAGAGGTGGTTTTTCACCGGAGCGGATTTGAATGATGCGGTTGTTCGCCTTGTCGACGAGGCCTTGGAGGACCTGGGTCGCATTGTCCATGCCCTTGTCGATCATAATCTGGATGCGGCTCTTGGCGGTTTCCAGTGATTGAATGAGGGTCTCGGCCTCTGAAATACAGATGGAAGCCTTGGCCTTCATCTCGGCGGTCCAGTCGGTGAAGGTGAAGGCCTGATCGGCGGGAAGGGTGCCGAGGTGAACCTCGATGACGCGGCCTTGGAAAACGTTGTCGCCGAATTTTTTCAGCATCTGCGCCTGGGTGGAGTGGACGACGTCGCGGAAGTCCATGTAGGGCTTGAGTTTGCCCTTGAAGGTGACTTTGACGGACTCGGGGATAGGCATGGTGGCCTCGCCGGTGGCGAGGGCGAGGGCGACGGTGCCGGAGTCCGCGCCGAAAGCGATGCCCTTGGACATGCGGGTGTGGGAATCACCGCCGATGGTGATGTCCCAGTCGTCCACGGTTAGGTCGTTGAGGACCTTGTGGATGACGTCGGTCATGGCGTGATAGCCGTCCTTCGGGTCGCGGGCGGTGATGAGCCCGAAGCCCTGCATGAAGGACATCAATTTGGGGATATTGGCCTG
>JBIHZT010000422.1:0-4163 GCA_044240265.1 Luteolibacter sp.
GCGTTGGTCTTTGGAGAGCAGAGAGGTGGTGACCGGCACGGAGCGCGAGGCATCGAGCACGTGAACCACCGGCCCCGAGTAATGCTGCGCGATCTTGATCGCGGTGTGCGCAGCGGAAGTCGTCGCACCGCCGATGAGCAGCGGGACCTTGAAACCGAGCCGCTCCATTTCCTTGGCGACGTGGACCATTTCATCCAGCGACGGAGTGATCAGACCGGATAGGCCGATCACGTCCGCCTCGAGTTCCTTGGCTTTTGCTAGAATCTTGTCGCATGAAACCATCACGCCCATGTCGGTGACTTCGAAGCCATTGCAGGAAAGCACCACGCCGACGATGTTCTTGCCGATGTCGTGCACATCGCCCTTGACGGTGGCGATCAGGAAACGACCCGCCGAGCGGCCGCGCTCGGCGAGCTTGAGCGCCTCTTCGTCGGTGAGAGCCGGGTTCTCCGCCTTGATGGCAGCGATATCGCCCGCGAGATATTCAGCCTTGTCCGCCTCCATGAACGGGAAAAGCCAGGCGACCGCCTTCTTCATCACCCGTGCGGATTTCACCACTTGCGGCAGGAACATTTTTCCGGCACCGAACAAGTCGCCGACCACGCCCATGCCATCCATCAGCGGGCCTTCGATCACCTTGAGCGGACGCACGTATTTCAACCGCGCCTCCTCGGTGTCCTCGTCGATGTATTTGTCGATGCCGCGGAGCAACGCGTGTTCGAGGCGTTTTTCCACCGGCTCGTCGCGCCATGATAGATCCTCCTCGATCTTCTTGCCGCCGACGTTTTTATAACTCTCCGCAAGTTCGAGCAGCCGTTCGGTCGAGTCCGGCCTGCGGTTCAGCAGCACGTCCTCGACGCATTCCAAGAGATCCTTTGGAATTTCGTCGTAAACTTCGAGCATGCCCGCGTTGACGATTCCCATGTCCATGCCCGCCAGTCCGGCGTGATAGAGGAAAGCCGAGTGCATCGCCTCGCGGACTTTGTTGTTGCCGCGGAAGGAGAAGGAGATGTTTGAAACGCCGCCGGAGACCTTCGCGCCGGGCAGGTTCTCCTTGATCCAGCGCGTCGCGTTGATGAAGTCGAGCGCGTAGTTGTTATGCTCCTCGATGCCCGTGGCGACGGTCAGGATGTTGGGGTCGAAAATGATGTCGTCTTGATTGAAGCCGACTTCATCGACGAGAATCCGGTAAGCCCGCTCGCAGATACGGATCTTTTCTTCATAGGATGCCGCCTGGCCGTTTTCATCGAAGGCCATCACGACCACCGCCGCGCCATAGCGCATGATATGGCGGGCTTGTTTTTTGAAATTCTCCTCGCCCTCCTTGAGCGAGATCGAGTTCACGATTCCCTTCCCTTGCAGGTATTTCAGCCCTTCCTCGAGGATTTCCCACTTCGAGGAATCCACCATGATCGGCACCTTCGCGACATCGGGCTCACCTTGGAGCAGTTGCAGGAAGCGGCTCATCATCGCCTTGCCGTCGATGAGGCCGTCGTCGAAACAGATGTCGATGACGTTGGCTCCGTTAGCAACCTGCTGGCGGGCCACCTCGACGGCGGCTTCCAGATCACCGGCGCGGACGAGCTTCGCGAACTGCGGGGAGCCCGCGACATTCGCGCGCTCGCCGATCATCAGGAAGCGCTTGTCGGCGGTGTGGTTGTAGGCCTCGGTGCCGGAAAGACGGAGGGCGTGGGGAATGGTTTTCATTTGAATGAAGAGTTAACGAATCACGGGCACTTCCCGCGGCGCGTATTTCGCCACGGCCCTTGCGATCGCGGCGACGTGCTCCGGGGTGTTTCCACAGCAACCGCCTGCCAGGTTGAGCAGGCCCGCCTGGGCGAATTCCGCCATGTAGTCGTGCATGTGCTCCGGATCGAGATCGAAGCCGGTGGGCGCGAGCGGGTTGGGCAGGCCGGCGTTCGGATAGCAGGAAATGCAGGTGGCCGCGCACTCGGAGAGTTCTTCGAGGTGCGGGCGCATCAGGTCCGGACCGAGCGAGCAATTCAGGCCGATGGCGAGCGGTTTGGTGTGGGCGAAGGCGTTCCACAGCGCCTCGACTTTTTGCGCGGAAATCATGGTTTCGCCACCCAGTCCGACGGCGGCGGAGATGATGACGGGGAGATGCACTTTATCCTCATCATAGACCTCCTGCACGGCGACAGCGGCGGCTTTTGCATTCAGCGAGTCGAAAATCGTCTCGATCATCAGGATGTCGCAACCGCCTGCAATGAGTCCGCGGACCTGGTGTTTGTAGGCGGCGAGCACTTGGTCGAAGGTCACGACGCGGAAGCCCGAGTCGTTGGCGTCCGGTGAGTTGGTGAGTGAAACCGTGAGCGGCCCGATGGCACCGGCGACGTAGCGCTTGCGGCCGGTGTCGGTGCCGATGTCATCCGCCCACTTGCGACAGAGCCGCGAAGACTCGACGTTCATTTCCCAGGCGAGATCGTTCAAAAAAGGGTTTTCGAGGATCTTCTGGAAAAACTCCGGATCCTTACGCCCGCCCTTTTCGCGCGGGTCTTCGACGAAGAACTCGCTCTGCGCGATGCCGGTGGCGGAGAAGGTGTTGGTCTCGCAAATGTCCGAACCCGCCTCGTAAAAGCGCTTGTGGATGTCGCCGATGATTTCCGGGCGGGTGATCGACAGGATGTCTCCATTGTTGAGGAGGTCCTTTTCGTTGTCCGCGAAGCGCTCGCCACGGGCGGCGGCCTCGTCCAGTCCGTAAGTGCGGATGGTGGTCCCCATCGCCCCGTCGAGCACGAAAATCCGTTCGGCGAGGGCGGTTTGAAGTTCTGCGGTGGGATCAGGCTGCGGCATGGCCGGACCGTAGTCGCAAGAATCGGCGTTTCAAGCATCAAATCTTCATATCCAGATATGATGATGCGAAACTAAAGTCCGATTTTATTCGATGAAGGCACGCGATCAGGGAGCGGTGATCATCACGCGTGCCGCCGGCCCGTCGGGGAACCATTTCCCACCGAGCTGGGCGCGTAGCGAGAGATACCATTCGGCGCCTTTTACCAGCGGCGCGCCTGAGGTTTGGGAATCGAAAACAAACTGTGAGGAGAAAGTTGGGAGCATGTTTTCCGCTTTTTTCTCCAACCAACTGCACCCCGTGAGCGTGATGTCGTCGATGAAAATCCCGGTTGGGGACTTCGGTGTCGTGTCGTGGGTATAAATCGCGCCGCCAGTCGTGAAGTAGCGGAACCGGATGCGGATCGGAGCGCTCGACGGGGAAAGGGCGATCTTCGCCGCTGACACCTTCAGGTCGTATTTGGTATTGGAAACACCGCGGATCCGCTTGCCAAAGGGACTCCAGGTCAGACCTCCGTCCGCCGACTTTTCGACGACCAAATGGCTGCCTTTCGTCATGTAGCCCCTGCGGAATTTGAACGTCAGGGAAGCCTTTGGATTCACAATGATGTCGCGGTTGAGCTCGAACGACTGCTCAGGAACTCCACGCACGAGCGCGTCGTATGAGGTGGGGAACGTGAGGTGGAAAGAGGTTCTCCCCGAGACGGGCCCGAAGCCACGGAAGGTGGTGGGCTTCACCATCAGCGGATAGTTCGCGGCAGTGCCATCGATCACCTGCGCCCGTGCGGGAGCCTCCGCGTTCTCCTTCCAAGTCGCGGTGGTTTTCAGGGATGTCCGCACCTGCAGTGACTCACTGCCGGTAGGCGGCGTGAAGGTGAATGTAGCGGGTTGACTGGCCGCCATGGTCGCAGGGCCGGTCATCGTCAGGTCCGACGTCAGGCGGTCGGGATCGATCAAAGTGACGGAATAGCTGTGGGACGAGGGAACCCCGGCCCCACCGATCCCGGAAACCAGCACGGTGAATGTCGTATCGCCGCCCACAGAGCTGACCGCAGCGCCACCGCCGACCTCCCAAATGATCGCAGGATCTCCGTAACTGCCGTCTCTAATGACGCTCTTGACCGGCACACCAGCCCCGGACGCGTCGGTCACCTGCACTGAGGCGGACGAAAAATTGGCGGTCGGATGACTGAGTGACCAGAAGGAGGAATTGAGGCTCACCGGGAAAAATCCGGCGGGAGGATAAGCCACGAATCTCGGTTGTGACTGCGCCACAATCTCCTCGGGCTTCTGAATCACGTAAAAGATGTTGGTCGGCGGGTTGAAGGCATCCGTTCCGGGCTGGTCGCCAG
>JBIHZT010000523.1:0-3253 GCA_044240265.1 Luteolibacter sp.
AAGGCTCCAACGGCGATGCCCTACCAGGGTGTTCCATGAGGACGTGGTGATACTGTTGGAAAACCGCTCGATCATGTATTCGTTGATCGCTCCGGGGCCGAAGAGGCCGAAGGCGAAATTTCCGTTCGCACAAGCATTCCAAGCCTCCCTGGACCAACCGGTCAGATTGGGTGCCGGATTGTGCGTGATCGCCGGATTCACGCCGGTTTTCGAGTTGTAGTTGCGATTGAGCATCAGGGCGGCATCCTGGGCAGCCGTGGACTTCAAGGTGGTTAACGGCGGAGTGTACGGATCGCCGGGGTCAATGGCGACCTTGGAGCCGGAATTCACCCGCGCGGTCGAGCCCACGCCGCACATCGCTCGAAAATAGTTGAGCCGACGCTCGACGTCTTTCACGAATTCCGGGGACGTCGTCCCGTTGTTTCCCGAATAATTTCCGGTCCAGTTGATCCGGCTTTCGTATCCTTCCGAGGCTTGGTAAACTGCGTGCCAGAAGGCGACCACGTCGTTCCGGTCTTGGTTGTTGACGGAAAATCCCGAGCTGTGCATGCCCTGGGGAGCCGCAGGGTATGTCCCGGGCTGCCAAGCCTCCGAAACGCTTGAAATGATTGAGATCCCGCCAACAAGGATCCGAAGGAAAGGCGGTAGATTGGTTTTCACAGCGTCACAGTGGTAAATAATTGCGGAAACTCTAGCAACCTGAAATTAAATTCGTTTAAAAACCTAATCAAAACCGCCCCGAGGATGGCCCGCCCCATTCTCGCAAGCTCGGGGAAAATGAGTTTCAACGCCGTCCAGCCTGACATATGATGCGGATTGCCGCAACAAATTGAATGAAATTTTAAATCCACCCGCACGCCGGGTCGGGTTGTGGAGAATCGGTCGGCTTTTGCATTCCGGGAAGATTTCCCGGGAAAGCGCGTGCATCCGGCTGCGGATCATGGTTTCAAGCACCTGTTGAATGGCCGGGCGGTGCAACTGGATGGAGTAAGAGCGATCGCAATGATGGCGATCTGCTGGGATCACTGGTGCCCGGCCGGTTGGGCGCGCGTGTTTCCATTCGAGGTGTTCCTGTTTTTGTTCCTGGTCCTAACGGGCTACCTGATCACCGGCTCGCTTCTCCGCGAGCGGGACCGCTGTGAGAACCGCGGCGACGCATGGAGGGCGGCCGCGCTGAAATCCTATCAAATCCGGCGCGGCCTTCGGATTCTGGCACCCTATTACGCGGCGCTGGCGCTGGCATGGATCGTCCGTGCCCCGGACATGGGCGGCTCAGGGCTGCCGTGGTATGTGTTCTATCTGTCGAATTTCCACATGGCGCTTCTCGGATATTGGCCGGCGGGAACGAACCATTTCTGGTCACTTGCGATCCAACAGCAGTTCTATCTCTTCTGGCCGTTTGTGATCTGGTTCCTGCCGCGCAAAATGCTGGTGCCGGCCATCCTGGCTTTCACCGCAGTGGGTCCTGCGTCGCGGATGCTTCACGATTTTTTTCTACCGTGGTTCGCCTGGCCGCAAGTGCTGACGTGGGCGTGCTTCGACTATTTCGGCATCGGCGCGTTGTTCGCCCTGGGCGTGCATCGCGGGATGTCGCTGGAAAGCCCCGCGCTGCGATGGCTGGCCGTCGCCGGCCTCGCAGGCTATCTGGGGATATTCGGAGCACATGCGCTCGGTTGGCAGACGTTCGGGCTGCGCCCACTCCAACAAACCCTGCTGGCGGTCGCCTGGTGCGGCTTCATTGCCGCGAGTTCGGTGGGATTCTCCGGCCTTGCGCAACAAATTCTCGAGCACCCGGCCATCCAGCAAATCGGGCGACTTTCCTACGGCCTCTATCTTTTTCACAATCTCGCACCGCTGGTGACCGGGAAGCTGTTTTGGTTTTTGTGGGATGGATCGTTCGAAAACGGCCCCGGTGCCCTTGTCCTGATCCTGCTCTACGCAGCGGTCACGTGGAGCCTGACATTGGCTTCGTGGCGCTGGATCGAACAACCACTGCAAGGCGTCCGCACGAAACTCAAACTCCGCTAAAATTGCGGGCATCCACCGACCCTGCACCGCCATTCGATTCTCAAGCTATTGATAATCAGAGGTATTCATCACCTTGAAATGTTTGCATCTTGGTACAAAACACGCATGATCCCGGCCGCCTGATTCGCCTCCACACACCTGATCCACCATGGCTTCCTCTTTTCTTCCAAAACCGTTCGCACACAATTACGAAATCGCTCCCAAATACGCGAAAAGTGCCGTTTACTTCTCCTGCGAATTCGCCATCGACCAAAGTTTCAAAGTCTATTCCGGCGGCCTCGGCTTCCTCGCCGGCTCCCACATGCGGGCCGCGGCGGACGTCCGCCAGAACCTCTGCGGCATCGGCATCCTTTGGACTTATGGCTACTACAACCAGGCCCGCGGCGAGGACCGCGAACTCGCCGTGCAATTCCGGAAAAAGGAATATGCTTTCCTCCAGGACACCGGCATCCGCTTCACCGTCCCGGTCCACGGCCACCCGGTCTGGGTCAAGGCGATGTTCCTGCCCGGCGATATTTTCGGCACGGTTCCAATGTTTTTCCTCAGCACCGATGTCGAGGAAAACGACAGCCTCTCCCGCGCCATCACCCACCGCCTTTACGACCACGACCACCTCCGCCGCATCGCCCAATACATCATCCTCGGTGCCGGCGGCGCGCGCCTGCTCGACGAACTCGGCGTGGACCCGGACATCTGGCACCTCAACGAAGCCCACGGCCTTTCCGCCGCATTTCATCTCTACGAAAAGCACCGTAGCCTGGAGGAAGTCAGGAAACGCCTCGTCTTCACCACCCACACCCCCGAGGAAGCTGGAAATGAAAAACACGGCTTCGACCTGCTCCGTGATTTCTCATTCTTCGGCGGCGTCCCCGAGCAGGACGTCCGGGAAATCACCGGTATCACCGGCGACGAATTCAACCACTCCCTCGCCGCGCTCCGGCTCGCCCGCATCGCCAACGGCGTTTCCAAACTTCACGGAGAAGTCTCCCGCCACATGTGGAAGGATTACCCCGAAATCTGCGAAATCACCCACGTCACCAACGCCCAGAACAAAAAATACTGGGCGGACCACGGACTCGAACACGCCCGCCTGGGCAAAGACATCGAGGAATTGAAACACCGCAAGCGCGAGCTCAAGGAACGTCTCTTCCGCGTCGTCGCCGACCAGACCGGCAAGCTCTTCAAGCCCAACGTGCTCACCCTCGTCTGGGCACGGCGCTTCGCC
>JBIHZT010000160.1:0-7395 GCA_044240265.1 Luteolibacter sp.
CGGACGATGGCGGCTTACATTGACCTCAATCCGGTTCGGGCGGGAATGGTGACGGACCCGGCGGATTATCGTTGGAGTAGCTACGGAGAAGCGATCGGTGGCGGAACGAAGGGGAATGGCAGGAAGGCGCGCGAGGGTCTGGTGCGAGCGTATTTTTGCGATCAAGGCGTGGGGTTCGAAGCGGAAAAGTGGCGTGAGGTTGCGAGTTTGTATCGGCGGTTGATGGGGCTGGCTCTGGGCGGAAATCCGGGACCGGCTGCGGCTTCACAAACGGCAAGTGGCCTTGGCCAAACCACGCAAAACACGGCGGAAATGCTGGAGAACCAGGATAACGAAACCGTGTTGAAGGACCTGGGAATGGCGAAGATGCTGCGGTGCCGGGTCCGGTATTTCACGGACGGCGCAGTGATCGGCAGCAAGGAGTTCGTGAACGAGGCGTTTGCCAGCGCACGCGGGCGATTCGGGCCAAAGCGCAAGGATGGAGCGCGGGCGATGAGGGGCAGTGGCAGTGGAGCCAAGGGAGTGCTTTGGAGCATGAGGGATTTGCGCGTCAGGCTTTGAAGCGATGGAATGCCTTCTGCTCCCAGCATTTCATCGAAGGTCGATATTGGGTCTGCATTTTAAGCTGAACCGCTAACTGACCATGAAAGGCCGTGCGGCAGGACCGGGAATTCACATTGTCGGGAACCGGGAACAACGCGTCATAATCACGGTTTGCCTGCCGCTCGGACAAGTGGCGAGGGCGACAGGTCGTCCGCACTGGCATTTCGCAACATCTTGACCGTGGCCGTCGGATCCAGTCGGTTGAGCGGCTGCAGCGCATAACCCGCGCCGATGTCCAAGCCGTCGCTGGTGCGCATTTCAAAGTGCAAATGTGCCGGATAATAGCCGTTAGATGTGCCGACGGTGCCGATTTTTCCGCCGCGCGGCACGAGTACTCCAGACGCGACCTCGATGCGATTCAAGTGCGCGTACAACGAATGCAGCGGCCGCCCGTCCGGTGCGGTGTGTGCGGTGACAACCAGTTTCCCCCACCCCGGCGATGGTTCTCCGGCATAAATCACCAGTCCGTCCGCCGTGCCAAAAACGGGGTCTCCCAGATCGGTATTCATCCCGCCGATGCCGTTGAGGTCGTCGCCGGTGTGGTGACCGCCGCGCTTGGCGTTCATCTCCCAAAATTTCTGGGCGTTGTAAACGAGGCCGCCGTTTTCGGATCCCAGCGGTGGATCGAATCGCACCGCCCGGGGGATTTGCGCGATCTGCCAGGCGGAGAGGAAATGGAATCGATGGTCCGGATCGCCACTGGCAGGCATCGCGAGCGGTGAATCCGCATCGATTTCGGCCAACGGACGCTTCAGCCAAAAAACAGCGGCCCCCATCACCGCCGCGATCACGAGGAGCATCAGAAGTTTTGGCGCCCGCACGTGCATGGCGCGAATACTGGGAACTCCACCGGAAACATTCAAGAGCCCCGTTTCCGCCTTTCCTTCTTTGACAATCCCCTGCCGTCGCGACAGTTTCGCCCCGGAAACCTCCTCAAATCAATCTTATGGCCTACGATCTCATTGTCATTGGTGGCGGCCCTGCCGGCTACGTCGCCGCTATCCGCGCCGCCCAACTTGGAAAAAAAGTCGCTTGTGTCGAAGCGGACCGCGCCGGCGGCACCTGCCTCAACTGGGGCTGCCTTCCCACCAAGGCCCTTCTCAAAAACGCCGAACTCTATCATACGCTCGCCCACCGCGCCGCCGAGTTCGGGTTCCAGATCCAGGGTCTTTCCTATGATTGGTCCGCCGTCATTGGCCGCTCCCGCAAGGTTTCCGACCGCCTGGCTGGCGGCATCGAGTTCCTGTTCAAGAAGAACAAAGTGGACTACATCCGCGGCCTCGGCTCCATCGAAGGCACCGGCAAGGTTGGCGTCATCGGCAATGACGGCAGCCGCACGCTTTATGAATCCAAGGACATTCTCGTCGCCACCGGCTGCAAGTCCCGCGGTCTGCCGAATCTCCCGTTCAACGGCACCAGCGTCATCGGCTCCAAGGAAGCGATGATCCTCCAGCAGCAACCGGCGGAAATGATCATCATCGGTGCGGGTGCCATCGGCGTCGAGTTTGCGTACATTTATAACGCGTTCGGCACCAAGGTCACGCTTGTCGAGATGGCCCCGCGCATCCTCCCCGTCGAGGATGACGAAGTCGGCGACGCGCTGGAAAAATCCCTCATCAAACAGGGCATCCGCGTCCTCACCAACACCAAGATCACCCACGCGGTGGACAACGGCACGTCCGTCTCCCTCACCGTCGAGGGGCCGAAGGAAAACGGCACCATCAGCGCGCCAGTCTGCCTCGTCGCCATCGGCATCCAGCCCGTGCTTCCCGGCGGCCAAGCCATGGAGCTCGACCGCGGCTACATCAAGGTCGGCGACCGCTACGAAACCTCCATCCCCGGCGTCTATGCCGCGGGTGACATCACCGGCCCGCCGTGGCTCGCCCACGTCGCATCTTTCGAAGCCGTGCAAGCGGTGGAAGGCCTCTACGTCGATGGTCACAAGCCGCGCAAGGTGAACAATTTCCCCGGCTGCACCTACTGCCACCCGCAGGTCGCCTCTGTTGGAAAAACCGAGCGCGCCCTCAAGGAGGCCGGCATCGAGTATGTCGTCGGCAAGATCCCGTTCGTCGCTATTGGCAAGGCCATTGCTTCGGGTGAGCCGGATGGCTTCGCTAAACTGCTCTACGGCAAGGAGCATGGCGAGCTGCTAGGTGCGCACATCATCGGCGAGAACGCCACCGAGCTCATCGCCGAAATGGGCCTTGCCCTCGACCAGGAACTCACCAGCGAGGAAATCCACGCCACCATCCACGCGCACCCGACGATGTCCGAGGTGATCCACGAGGCGACTCTGGCGGCGGAAGGCCACGCGATCCACTTCTGACCGTTAGAAAATCAGCGCTGCGGGCAGCTCCACCACCTGATCCCGCAGCGCCACAAACACCCGGTCAAGAGGCTTTGCGTCCAGAATCGCACCGCCGGTGAAGCTGCCGAAGGCGGGCAAGACCAGCGTGTTTCCGCGCAGGAGGAAACACGGCAGACGCAATGAAGTGCGCTTGCCGTCCGGGATTTTCACGACGGGGTGCCAATGCCCGGCGATGTGAAGCAGCTCGCCGCCGGCGTGTGCTGGGTCGTGGATGACCCGGAGATGACCTTCCAAGTCCAAGTGCGTCACGCCGTGGAGCGGCACCGACAATTCCGGGATTTTCACATCATGATTCCCCACCACCAGCGTGACAGGGATGGCGAGTCGCGTCATGAAATCCGCCAGCGCGGCTTCCAGCTCGGGCGTGACGCCGGTGGGCGCGTGGAAAAGATCCCCCGCGATGACGAGATGCCGGGCCTGCGATTTTTCCGCCAGCGCTAACAGCCGAGCGAGATCCCGGGCGCTGTCGCCTTCCGGCACCGGCAGCCCCTTCGCCCGGAAGGCGGCGGACTTTCCCAAATGGATGTCCGCGACGATGAGCGTGGCGCTTTCTGTCAGAAGAACCGCGCCTTCCGGGAGAAGCGAAAGCGAAGAAAACTGTTGGAAAGGTAACATCATGAAACTAAAATGGGGTCAGTAGAGAATGGCGCTAACTTAACGTGCTTTTGGGATGGCGGAGAGCGACTTGCGTCGCCGGATTCCGGGAACCGTTTCCAGGATCAGAGTCTGGGTGATTTCCCTCATTTCCCTCACAATTTCCTCAACCCGCTTGTGGTTCTCAATGGCTTGAAGCATCTCTGTCGCCTGCTCTGCGGACAGCGCGACACAGGCGGTTTTGCCTTTCACCTTGAAGGTCCAACGCCATGATCCCGGCGGTTGGAAGGCCACGCTGCCTTGGCTCACGGGGCCGATGGCGGCGAGCTGATTTTGCAACGTGGCGCAGCGGCGGGTGAGTCGCGATTTCATGACGCCCAACGGTGTCGGGGCGCTTCGCTCTTGAACAGATTTTACTCGCATGCAACTGTAGGTATCAATACCTAGTTTAACGCATCGCAACACCCCTTTTTTTCCAAGGATTCTCCTAGATTCTCTTCGGTCAGCCCGCCCTCTCCGGGCTTCAGGAAAAACTCCGGGAAGTCGTAGCGCTCAACACCCTCTCGGATTTCTTCGAGACGTTCGGCTTTCTCATCCCACACGCGCTTCTGCGCCGGCGGTCATCGGGAGCCAACAGCCGCCAGCGGCGCTTCACCCTGCATGTGACTTTCTGGGCCTTCCTTGCCCAAACCCTCGCCCCTGAAACATCCTGTCGGGACATCCTGCGCAAGGTGCAGGCCTGGTGGCTGCTGCGCGCGCCGAAGTCCGGTGCCGGATCCTCCTCCACCGCAGCCTATACCAAGGCCCGCCATCGCCTTGAGCCCCAAACCATACACGGTACCGGCGAGCACCTGATAGAGCGCCTTGAAAGACGCGTGCCTACCTCACAGCTATGGCTCGGACGACGCGTTCGGGTGGTCGATGGAACCATTGTCTTGATGCCCGACACGGCCGAAAACCAGGAAAAATACCCGTAACCCTCCTCCCAGAAGACCGGTTGTGGGTTTCCCCAAATGCGCGTCGTCGGCCTCTTCTCGCTGGCAAGCGGCGCTTTGCTGGATTTCGCCAAAAGCAGCATCCACGTCCACGAAAGCATCCTCTTCGGCCAACTCATGGCCACCCTGAAGAAAGGCGACATCACCCTCGCGGACCGCGGTTTCTGCTGGTTCCATGCCTTCTGGAGCATGTCTCAAGCCGGCGCTGACGCGCTCGTGCGCCTCAACGGCATTCGCAAGGTGGACTTCCGCAAAGGCGTCAAACTCGGACCTAACGACCGGTTGATCGCTTGGAAGAAGCCCGCCCGGCGCCCCAAGGGCTGCACTCACACTCAGGAACAATACGGCGCCCTTCCCGCAAGCATGACCCTGCGCCATGTCCGGCTCACCGTGTCGGCGCGCGGCCACCGCACCCAGACCGTCACCTTGGTAACCACACTCCTGGTCACGGCCGCCTATCCATTGCAGCAACTTGGCGAGTTGTATCTTCAACGTTGGAGCGTCGAACTTCACTTCCGTGAGATCAAGATCACCCTGGGCATGGATGTGCTGCGCTGCCAGACTCCCGCAATGGTGGAAAAGGAAGTCATGATGCATGCCGTTTCCTATAACCTGGTCCGCTCGCTGATGCAGGAAGCGGGAGGTTGAGGGGAAATCGCTGGTTGTGGGCGAAAAGTCCCTGCGATGGCAAGAGGCAAGCTTCGGTAAGAAGCCACCGGATGGCCGGAGCCTGTGGATTTCCCTGCACGGCGGCGGGGCGGTTCCTCAGGCGGTAAACAATGAGCACTGGTTGAACCAGATCCAGCTCTACCAACCGGCGGAGGGCATTTACATCGCGCCCCGTGCGCCGACGGATACGTGGAACCTCTGGCACGAGCGGCACATTGATCCGATGTTCCAGCGCCTGATCGAAGAGTATGTCATTGTTCCGAGGCGTGAATCCGGACAAAGTTTATTTGCTCGGGTATCCGGCGGGAGGAGACGGCGTGTGGCAGCTTGCGCCGCGGATGGCCGATCGTTTCGCCGCAGCCGCCATGATGGCCGGGCATCCGAACGGTGCCTCGCTGTAGGGACTCAGGAACCTTCCGTTCTCGATTTTCATGGGCGGCAATGACGGCGCGTATGATCGGAACAAGGTGGCCCTTGAGAGGACGGCGGAGCTCGACCGCCAGGAGCAGGCGGATTCCGGTGGCTACGTCCACATGACCCACATTTACGAAGGACTCGGCCACTGGGTGGACGGCAGGGATGCTGAAGCGCTCCCCTGGATGGCGAAGTTCAGGAGAAATCCCTGGCCGAAGAAGATCGTCTGGGTTCAGAATGACGTGGTTCACGACCGGTTCTACTGGCTGAAAATCCCGGACAAAGCCGCGGCCAGGGAGGGTCAAAAGATCATGGCGACCGTGGACGGATAGACGGTCCGGCTGACTGGGGAAATACCGAAAGGGATGACGCTGCTACTGTCGGACGCCTTGTTGAATCTGGATGAACCGGTCAGCACGCTGGTGAACGAAAAACTGGTCTCAACCACCAAACTCCCAAGAACCGCCGCGACTATCCGGCAATGTCTCGAAGAACGCCCGGGCAACCGCCATCTTTGCCGTGCCTTAAAATGCCTGCCATCGACCTTGTCTGGTTCCCCCAGCTCTACACCGCTCTACCCGTGCAGGAGCCATTAGTGGATCCTGCCTTGAGGCGCTAATGCGGCCGCTCATGGAGGCGGCCCATGCGGTAGGCCTCGATGAGCTGGAGTAACAGGTCGATGATCGAGTCGATTTCACGCCCCTGCTCGGTATCGCCCACCTTGCGGGGTTGCTCGTAGCGGCGGAGCGTGGTCATTTTCGGAATGATGTCGATGCCTTCCCTCACGGCGGTTTCCGGATCGGGAAAAGTGTGATGCTCGGCGAGTGTCTCGCCCTCGGGACCGAGGATGAGCGTGTAGCCGCGGTCGCCGTAGGCTTCGGAAAACGCGCCGTCGATGGTGACGGCGTTGCCGCCGCGCTTGAGCGGGTTTTCTCCCAGATCCACCTTCACCGGGACGTGGCCGTTAACGAGCAGGCCGTCCTTTATGACGCCCATGTCGCGGGCGATGCGGTCGCAGAATGCGGCGTCGTGAATCCAGCGGAACCATGGCCCGGCGGTTTCCTTGTGGGTGGACTTGTCCTCGATGAAGTAGGTTTCAAAGGTCGCCATGCGGTCCTTGCCGAAGAGCGGGGAAAGCGGCCCGGCCCACAGATAGTAGAACCAGTCCTTGTCACTATCAGTCGCACTCTGGGCACCGGCGCGGAAGGCGCGCTTGATGACTTTGTCGAAGGCGGTGAAAACCTGAGGGCCCTCCCGGTCCTCGCCATCGATGCGGAGCGGCAGATATTCGCCCTGGTCGTCCACCGGCAGGCAGGCGTGGAAAATCACCGCGCGGTCCCTCGCCAGCGCCATCTGGCCGTAGTCCGCCATCCAGCGCATGTGATCCCACAGACGGGGCGAGTGGGTGAAGCTCTCCTCCAACCGCTGGATGCACTCCTCCTCGTCGGCGCTGAGTTTGTTAGGATCGGCGGGGTCGATGGTCGGGAGAAACGTGTCGCGCAACGGATAGGATTTTCCGTCCACGTCGAAGGTGTGGTTTTCGAAATTGATCCGCCGCAGGATGTTGCGGTCGTCCATGTTCCACTCCGGGTGGCGCTCGATAGTCTGGCCCTCCAGCTTGAACTGAAGGATGGCGATGGCCTTCTGCATGCGGGCGACGGTTTTCGCATCGCGCTTGCCCTTGCGCTTCGCCTGGAAGCGCTCGGCGGGATCGTCCGGATAGACCTTGAGCGCGAGCACTTCGATGGCCTT
>JBIHZT010000161.1:0-7387 GCA_044240265.1 Luteolibacter sp.
CGGGCTGCTCGACTAACACACGGACGGCTTTGCCGACTTGCGCCTGGTTGGTCTCGCCGGCGATGCGTTGGAGCTCAGCCATCGCGCGGGACCAGCGGCTCTTGCGGGTGGCGTGGTGGAGGTGACCGTCCATTTTGTTAGCACGAGTGCCTTCTTCTTTCGAATATTGGAAAACGCCGGCGCGCTCGAAGCGGAACTCGCGGATGAATTCCAACAACTCTTGGAAATCCTCCTCGGTCTCGCCGGGGAAGCCGACGATGAAGGTGGTGCGGATGCCGAGGCCGGGGATGCCGGCGCGCATGCGGCGCAGCAGGTCGCGGATGTAGTCGCCGCTGGTCACGCGCTTCATGGCGGTGAGCATGCGGTCGGAAATATGCTGGAGCGGGATGTCGACGTATTTCGCCACCTTGTCGCACTCGGCGATGGTGGTGATGAGTTCGTCCGACCAATGCGCCGGGTGGGTGTAGAGCAGGCGGACCCAGAAATCGCCTTCGATCTTGTTGATCTCGCGGAGCAGGGTGGAGAGCGATTCGCCGCGGGTGGAATCGACCGGCGAGCTCGGTGTCGGGCGTTTGCCCTCCCACTGGTCCATGCCGAAGTAAGTGGTGTCCTGGGAGATGAGGTTGATTTCCTTCACGCCGGATGCGACGAGCGCCTGGACCTCTCTAACCACGGAGTCCTGCGTCCGCGAGCGGTGTTTGCCGCGGATGGTCGGGATGATGCAGAAGGTGCAGGTGTGGTTGCAGCCCTCGGCGATTTTCACATAGGCGAAATGGTCGGGCGTGAGGCGGATGCGCGGCGTCGAATAGTCCGGAACATATTGCGGCTTGAGGGTGACGAAGTCGCGCGGGTCTTCGGTGGCGGACGGGCCTTCGGTTTTCTGAACTTCGGAGTCGTTGTTCTTTCCTAGCAGGTTCTCGATGATCGGCGCGACCTTGGTGATCTGATCGAGGCCGATGAAGGCGTCCACCTCGGGCATGATGCCGGGCAGGTCCTTGGCGAAGCGTTGTGATAGACAACCGGCGACGATGATCTTTTGGCGCTCGCGGTCGGGGTCTTCCGAGCGGTCCTTCACCGCGCCGAAGATGGCGTCGATGGATTCCTGCTTGGCCATGTCGATGAACGAGCAGGTGTTGATGATGAGGACGTCCGCAAGCTCGGGATCGGGCGTTAGGGACATGCCGGCTTGGGCGAGGTGGCCGATCATGACTTCCGAGTCGATGAGGTTTTTGGCGCAGCCGAGTGAGATGAGACCGACGGTGGTGGACATGCTTGGGAAATTTGAAATTTGAGATCTGAGATTTGAAAATTCTCAATACTGCGGCGGCAGGATGAGCTCGTCGCCGACCTGGGGCTTGAGCGGGCCGAAGCCGGGCAGCGGGTTGGCGATCGCGCCCTCGACGGTGACGTCGGAAACTTTGAGTTGGCCGAGGATGCCGGTCTTGCGGCGGATGGCGACGGTGACGCCGGTCTGGACCTGCTCGGGCATGAGCACATCGAAGGTGATGAAGCCGCCGTATTGGGCGTCCTCGACGTATTCCTTCACGCGACCGATGAGCAGAGCCTCGCTGATCATGCGGGCGCGGCGGAGTTCGCCGTCCTTGCCCTCGAGGCCGCGCTGGGCGAGCAGGCCTTCTTCGTCCTGGGCGACCTTTTTGTCGCGTTTTTCCGTCTCCTTGAGCAATTCCATTTCCTCGAGGGCGCGCTTGTTTTGGGCGACTTGGAGTTTCATGGCCTCGAGTTCAAGGGCTGTGGAAGTGGCAGGAGTCTGGATGGGCTCGCTGCGGAGCATCTGGAGATCACGCTGCATCTTGAGGTTGTCCTGCTCGGCGCGGAGTTCCTTGATTTGTTTTTGGAGGCGGGCGATTTCATCCGGCGGGGTGTTTTTCACCCCGGTGTTCATGCCCTGCCACGACACCGCGAGCGCCCCGAGAAGGAGCGCGATGGTGGCGCCTAGAAGTAGTTTCATCGTGTCCATGGGCGGCACGTTGGACGGGCAGGGCGCGGATGTCAACGCGTGGCGGAACCGACGAAGATTTCGGGATTGTCCGCTTATTGAGCCTCGGCCTGGCGTCGGGCGAGGCGGTCACGGACGGACTGGGGCACGGGATTCGCGGCGATCCATGCTTGCGCGGTGGCGGCGTCGCGCTCGATCCAGTTGTCGAGCATGCGGCGGTACATTTCATCGCGGCGGCCCTCGTCGCCGATGCGGGAAATCTGGCTGGCGGCCATCGCCGGATCGGTGCCGTAGGAATGCCAGACGAAATTCTGGACCACGCGGTCGTTCACGTCCGCCGGGTAGCGGTCCATCAGGGAGACGGCGGCTTTCGGGTCGGCGAGGGCCACGCTGTTGACGACGCCGCGGAGGGCGTTGCTGCGGAGGTCGCCGGCCGGGAGGCTGGCGAAGGAGGTGAGCGCGGCTTCCTGGTCATTTTTCGCCCAGGCGCTGTAAACGTCGTCCATCCGGCGTTGGGCGGCCTCGCCGGGGTTGGCGAGCAGCCAGGAGGCCGTGCCGGCGGGATCGGTGACGGCGAGTTTTTCCGCGGCGCGCATCATGGCACCGTTGCGCAGGGTCTCATCGGTGATGGCGGCGATCCAGGAGCGGGTGGCGTCGGCACCTTGCTGGAGAAGGTGGGGGAGGATGTAGTCGAGGCCCTTGCCGCGTTCCTCGCTGCGGGGCATGCTGGCGAGCAGTTGGGTGGCGCGGGTGGGATCCGATTCCACGAGGCCGCGGATGATGCCGGGGAAATTCGGGTTCGCGCCATCGCCTTCGTAGTCGGCCTGCGCCCAGCGGATGGCGGCCTCCGGATCGCGGGTCGCCCAGGACGTGAGGATGGTCTCGGTGGCGAAGTTGTTCGACGTGTTTTGCTTGGCGTAAGTCAGCGCGGAAAGCGGATCCGCCTGCGCCCAGGCCGTGAGCAGCAGGGAATATTCCCCCAGCCGGCTGTCGGTGATGCCGAGCGCGCGGAAATTGGCGACCGCTTTTTCGAAATCCCCCGGGCCGAGCTGGTCGATGAACGCGAGCAAGGCACGGTTCCGATCCAGCGGATTCTCGCCCCGGACGATGGCCTCCAAGCGAGCGAGGCGGTCCACCGTGATGCCTTTTCCGGAATTTTCCGGCTTGGTCGGGCGGGCGGCGCGTTTGCCGTCGGCGGCGGTCCCGGCGAGATCCCGGGCGGATGAGCGTGAGGACCGGGTTTCCGCCGGGCTGTCGGCGGCGGGCGGCGGGTTGCCCGATGAGGACACACGGCCGGCCATGAAACCTCCGACTCCGATGAGAAAAAGCGCGGCAAGTGCGGTGATGGGCGTGAGTTTCATAAAATCGCTGGGTGTGAATCCTTTACACCAGCATAACGCCCCGCGCTTGCGGATTTTTCCAAAAAACCACCCTTAATCTCAGCCGGCGAACGCATGCGCAGGCACTCCGCGGACGCCCAGTCCGCGGATGACGAACAAGCGGCCGGCGTGCTCCTCCACCACCGACTTGTGGACGCCGGTCGTCACGTAAAGATCCGCCAAATCCGGCCCACCGAACGCGCAGGCGGTAGTTTCCAAGCAGGGCAAATCAACCCGCCGCAGCTCCGCGCCAGTCGTGGGATCGAAGCACGCGACGCAGGCCCCGTGGCAGAAGGCGATCCAGAGATTTCCGTCGGCATCGATGGTCATCCCGTCCGGCGAGGAATCCAGATGCGCGGTGGAAACGACGCTGCGCATGTTCCGCAGGTGACCGTCCTCGTAGTCGAAGGCGAGCACTTCTCTGCGCGGGGTATCGATGTAAAACACGGTTTTCCCGTCCACTGACCAGGCGATGCCGTTGGAATTGGTGACCGGGCCGAACGCTTCGTGGAGCGTGAGATCCGGGTCGAGCCGGTAGAGCCGGGCGTCGCCGGTTTTTTTGACCAGGCTGATGGTTCCGGCAAAAAACCGGCCGTCTGGCGCGCATTTCCCGTCGTTGAAGCGGTTGTCGGGCTTGTCCGGCTCAGGATCGGCGATGGCGGTGAGGTGGCCGGTGTCCTCGTCGAGGAAAAACAACCCGTGATCGCCGGCGATGAGCAGCCCGCCGCTCTCGCGGGGGACCACGGTGCCGACGCGCTGACCGACGTTCCAGGATTTCTCGCTGCCGTCCGCCGGGTCGTAGCGGTGGACCCAGTGGCCCTCGATATCGACAAAATAAAGCGCACCGCGCCACCCGACCGGACCTTCGCCCCATTGACTGCGGATGTTTGAAACTGGTTCGACCGTGATCATGTCGTGAGCCTAGAAGCGCCCGCGAATCCGCACCAAGGTAAATTCACCGATCCGGGGCTTTCATTTCCTCTAACGCTCTGTCACGCTCCGCCGCATGCGCAGCGAGGCCTCCAGCGACGTCCTGAAAGTGTGGCTCTACGCCGCCGCTTCAGTGCTGCTCGGCGCGTGGGTGGCGCCGCTGGTTTACAACGTGGGCAAGGCGCTCGCCGAAGTTTCCACCAACAAGCAAACCAATGGGTTCCTCGAATGGCTGGCCGGAATCTGCCGCAGTGCGGATTTCCCGGACTTTTTCCTGGCCAGCCTGTGCGCCACCGCCGCGTTCCTGTTCCTGCCGCTCATCAGCTGGCTTCGCGGCGGGCGAAGCTCGGACACCGGGGCGAAAGGAACGCTCCGCCTGCCGGAATGCACTCTCGGCGGGCAGCGCTTGTTGTCGAATCCAAGCGGCCTGAGGCAGGCCGCGACGGGATTTCTGCTGGTCACGGTTTTGTTCCTGCTGCTGGGCGGCGGCTTGATTTCCGTTGGGGTGTTGGATTGGAAATACTCGGGGGAAAGCCTCGTGAAAATCGTCCTGCGCGGCGGAGCCGTCGCGCTCGGGCTGGCGGTATTCCAGGAAATCATCTTCCGCGGAATCGCGATGGGAATCTTCCTGCGGGCGATGCGTCCGGCGGCGGCGCTCGGCGTATCGGCGGTGCTTTTCGCGCTGGTGCATTTTCTCAATCCACCGCCGGGGCTGACGGTGATCGACCCGGACGCCGCCGGTGTGGGCTTCGCGCTGTTGCGGAAAATCGCCGGCCAATTTTCCGATCTGCGGGTGGTTTTGGGAAGCTTCGCCCCCTTGCTCGCCCTCGGCCTCGTGCTTGGCTACGCCCGCTGGCGGACGGCCTCGCTCTGGCTGCCGGCCGGGCTTCACGCCGGCTGGATTTTCGTCAACGGCCTCCTCGGCAGCGTGACGCTGGCGAGCAGCCCGGATTCCATCATGTGGGTGATCTCCGGCACCTCGCTGCGGCAAGGTCTGGTTCCGCTGGCGGGCATCGTGCTCGCCGGAGTGCTGGCCAACTACCTGACCACCGACACCCATGCCGCCGACGACAGCGAGGCTTGAGGTCCGCGGCTGGCGGAAATGGATGTCGCGCGCGCTGGACTTGCTCTACCCGCCGCTGTGCGTGGTGTGCTGCGAGAAGCTCTCGGACGGTCGCGCCCTGTGCGATGCCTGCGACGTGGATTTACCCAGGCTGGCGGAGCCGTTTTGCGAACGCTGCGGCGAGGCGTTTCCGGGGCAGATCGAGGGGGCGTTCGATTGCCCGAATTGCAGTAAACTCAAGTTCCACTTCGAGTTCGCCCGCCCCGCCATGGTTCGTGACGAGCGCACCCTGGACATGATCCACCGCTTGAAATACGGCCGCGAACTTCACCTCGCGAATGACCTCGGTCGTCTCGCCGCCGAGTCCTTCGCCGATCCACGGCTGGCCAACGCGCTTGCCGGTCAGTGGCCGCTCGTGCCGGTGCCACTTCACCGCAAGCGCTTGCAGCACCGCCATTTCAACCAAGCGGAGGAAATCTCACGGGTGCTCGCGATCCACACCCGGCTGCCGGTGATCCCCGCGCTGCACCGCACCCGCTCCACCGAGCATCAGACGGCGCTCACCCGCGCCCAACGGTTGGAAAACCTGCATGGAGCCTTCGCCCTGAGCCGCGCCGGACGCCGCCAGCTCGGAATTTCCCCGGTTGGAGCGATCCTCGTCGATGACGTGCTCACCACCGGCTCGACCGTGAACGAGTGCGCGAAAACCCTCCGCCATGCCGGATTCCAGCAAATCCTCGTCGTCACCGTGATGCGGGGTTGAGCGCCCGCGACGGCTCGAAATACTTCAAAACCCGGTGGCAGATCCCCGCCGTCACCGCCAGCGCCAGCAACGGCACCAGCCCCGACTTCAGCGACTCCCCCACTCCCCACGGATAGAGCGCGCTGTCGGTATTCGTGAGATGCAGCATGCTGAAGCCCTTGAACGCCGCGATCCAGCCGGCGTGCAGGCCGATGGAAAACCACAGCGCCCCCGTCCGCAGCCGCGCCCACGCCAGGATCATCCCGATGCAGAACAAGGTGACGAATTCCGTCATGAAAAACTGCGGGTTGGCGAATTGAGCCAGGATTTTTTCCAACAACTCAAAGCCCGCCATGGGTGATCGGGGCCTCCCGATGAACGACCCTTGTTTGGGTGCCAGGAAATGCAGAAACGCGAAAAAAACCGAGGTCCCGACGCAAGCGGCAAGCGGCCGCGTGAACCGCAGCCAAAGCCCGAGAATCAGCCCGCGGAAAACCCACTCCTCCAGCAAGGAAGCACCGATGGCCGGCACGAACGAACGCTGCAGCAGCGCGCCAAACCGCGGCGGACGCGGCTCCAAGGTGTATGCGCCAGCGAGATTTAAAATCATCCCCGTGGCCAGCAACAGTCCGCCGGCGATGAGGCAGCCCACCCCGACTTGCAGCACCGCGGACTGCCACGGCACCCGCACTCTCGGCTCCACCGGCACGCCCGACGCCGCGCGGAGCGACCGGATCCGCATCAGCAGAACGGGCAGCATCAGCAATGCTGCAAACGAAAAACACCGGCTGAAATACCGTTCGAACTTCGACCGTCCGCACGCCCGCCCCAGCCATTCGAAAAAAGCCGACATTTCCTCGGTCGCCGCCACCCGCGCGAAGCGGTTTCCCCAGTGGAAGGCCCACGGCGCGGCGACCGCAGCCACCAACAGCGCCATCAGCACCCACAACACGGCGGCCCCGGCTTCGGATTTCAGAAAACGTTTCAATCCGGCAGGTTGTGAAGCGTCGCGCGAGCCTTGTCCAGCGATGTTTAATCACCCAACGAGGGCTTGATAATTCACCTCGATAGACTCAACCAAAACGGACTCATAAAAACGGACCGAAATAAAAAGGAAATCCGCTTGCGTTTTTTCCGGCGGTCGCTAGGCAAAGGGCATGGCACGAAGGCGTTGGATTGTTCCCGGGAGGGAACGGATGGCGGAGTTGACGGCGGAATCGACGAGCCCGTCGATGGCGGCCGCGAAGCCGGTGTTCTATCACTGTATCTCGCGGGTGGTGGACCGGCGCTTCGCCTTCCAGGGCGACGACAAGGAG
>JBIHZT010000162.1:0-7382 GCA_044240265.1 Luteolibacter sp.
CGCGGCGGAGCATCGTTCAAACTACCGCCCTATGTGGTCCACCGTGAGAGAATTCGAGGACATCCGTTATGAAACAACGGATGAGGGAAGCATCGCCAAAATCACCATCAACCGGCCCGAAGTGCGCAACGCCTTCCGCCCGCAGACGGTGAAGGAAATGTTAGTCGCGTTTGACCTCGCGCACGAGGATCCCAAGGTCGGCGCCATCATCCTCACCGGCGCCGGCGATCTCGCGTTCTGTTCCGGCGGCGACCAGAAAGTCCGCGGCCATGCCGGCTACATCGGCGAGGACGGGGTGCCCCGCCTCAACGTGCTCGATCTCCAGAAAAAAATCCGCTCTCTGCCCAAGCCCGTCGTTGCCATGGTCGCCGGCTACGCCATCGGTGGCGGCCACGTTTTGCACATCGTCTGCGACCTCACCATCGCCGCCGACAACGCCCGCTTCGGCCAGACCGGCCCCAAGGTGGGCTCGTTCGACGGCGGCCTCGGCTCCAGCTACCTCGCCCGCATCGTCGGCCAGAAAAAAGCCCGGGAAATCTGGTATCTCTGCCGCCAGTATGACGCCCAGCAAGCGCTCGACATGGGCCTTGTCAATACCGTCGTCCCACTCGCCGACCTCGAAAAGGAAACCCTCCAGTGGTGCCGCGAGATGCTCGCCCACTCGCCGCTCGCCCTGCGCTGCCTCAAGTCCGCGCTCAACGCGGATTGCGACGGCCAGATGGGCCTGCTCGACCTCGCCGGCAACGCGACGCTCCTCTACTACATGAGTGAGGAAGGCCGCGAGGGGAAACAGGCATTTCTCGAAAAACGCGTCCCGGATTTCACGAAATTCCCGCGCGTGCCGTGAGTTAAGGCGAGGTCGGGATTTCTTTGTAGCGGGAATGCTCGGCTTAGAAGCGTTCATGAGAACGCAGTGAAGTCCTCACCTCCACTCTGACCGGCCGCTTTGCCCCGTCAATTTTCCCGGGTCACAGCCCCAGCCGAAAAGCAACGCGAGCGCCCGGATCCCGAATCCCAAGCGCGATTTCCAAGGACGCTTCGGCCGCATGATTTCCCAGCCCGCTTTCTCTGCGAGGCTGGTTAGGCGCGACGAGGGGTTGACCACCGTCACCGAGTCACACAGAGCAAGCATCGGGAGATCCGCGCAACTGTCCGTGTAGCCGTGGCAATTGCGGAGCGTGCCGTTTACAAACCAGGACGCCGGTAAAACCTCCTTCAAGCGAAAGACCTTCGCAAATCCTTTGTGATTTTCCAGATCCGGGAAAAACGGACCCAAATCCACCGGAGTGCCAAGCGTCAGGTTGAAGCCAAGCGCCCGTCCGATTTCCGCCACGTAGAATTCCGGACTCGCGGAGGCCAGGATCAGAAAATCCCCGCCCGCCCGCCGGGCCTCCAGTTTTGCCAACAGCTCCGGGTAAATCGCCGGCATCAGTGAAGCGGCGAACTCCCGCGAATATTCCGCCAGCACCCGTGGATCCATACGCCACAAATAGCTTAGGAAAACCCGCTTCATCCCGCCGGCCTCGAGCAGCCCCGTCAACGGCAGTAACGCGAGAAACACTGGCAGAAAAATGCCCCTCCACGGCTCCCGTCGCAGCACAAAATGTCGGAATAGCAACTGGCAGTCCCAGGCGATCAATGTGCCGTCCAAGTCGAACAAGGCGATGCCTGCGGGCGGAGGTTCCGGAATTGATACTGGCACGCGCCGACCATCCAGACATCCGGACGTGGGATCAAGATTCGACTGTGATGGTTCACGTCTCCAGCGATGGGGGAGGGGTTCTTCCGGGATTCTTCCAGCTTGCATGGGAACTGAACCTCGTGCTCATTTGAAGCATCTCATGATTCCGGAGGTCTTAAGCTACATTTGTCCCTTTTGCGACTGCGAGGTCCGCGTGGGTGAGTCGTGCGCCGGATGTCTGAAGAAGGCGGAAAAAGCGAAGGCTAAAAGACGCTCTTGGGAGCAGGAAAAGGCGACGGATGGCCTTGATTTGCCGGACGACGATTTCAACTACGATGAATTCGTTGCCCGCGAATTCGGCAAGGCGCCTCATCAGGCGCTCGGGTTAGAGTGGTATTGGTGGTTGCTGGGCGTCGCCGTTCTCGCCGGGATGGTAATCAGCACTTTCTGGCTGAGGTGAACCAATCAGGGAAATAACGAGCGCTTTAAATTATAATATAAAACAATATAAAATGAGCATCAAATAATCAAAATAGGACTTGCGGTTTTTACGAGCTTGGCTTCAATCGGCGCATGGCAAGCAAACGGTGGATTGTTCCCAGGGTGAATGCTGCGGATCAGGCGGCTTCGAAGGCGGTATTTTACCACTGCATCTCGCGGGTGGTGGACCGGAAGCTGGTGTTCGGCCCGGACGAGAAGGAGAAGTTCCGCACGTTCATGCGGATGCAGGAGAATTTCACCGGCTGCCAGGTGGTGTCCTACTGCTTGATGTCCAACCATATCCACCTTCTCGTCGAGGTGCCGGCGGGGCCGGAAGATGGATTCTCCGACGGGCAGTTGCTGGAGCGCCTGCGGGCGATTTACAGCGAGGCGTTTGTCGCGACGGTAGCGGTGGAATTGGCGGAGGCGCGGAAGTTGGTTGCGGCCGGACTGGCGGAGGAGGCCGCGGTCATCGCACGCATCCACTCACGATTCACCTACCGGATGCACGACTTGAGCGAATTTATGAAGACCCTGATGCAGCGGTTCACCAAGTGGTTCAACCGGACCCACTCACGACAGGGAAATCTGTGGGAGGATGTTTTCAAAAGCGTGATCGTGGAGGACGGCGCGGCGGCGAAGACAGTGGCGGCATACATTGATCTGAATCCGGTGCGTGCCGGGATCGCAACAGATCCGGCGGACTACCGGTGGAGCAGTTACGGCGAGGCGATTGGCGGCGGCGCGAGGGGAAACGGGAAAAAGGCGCGGGCCGGGTTGGTTCGAGCGCTGCGTGCTCACCAGCGGGTGGCTGCGGATGCCGCGTTCTGGGCGAACGACGTGTCGCGGGAATACCGGAAGCTGCTGATGGCGGGCGCTGGGGAAAAGACCGTGGCGAGCGTCGGCAGGGATGGGCAGACGATGGTTAAAACACTGCGCAAAGGCATGAGGGCCGCGGAGGCTGAGGAGGAGAAGGTGCACGCTGGAGAAATTTCGCTGGGGAAAATGCTGCGCTGCCGGGTGCGTTATTTCACCGACGGGGCGGTGATCGGCAGCCGTGGTTTTGTGAACGAGGCATTCACCAACGCGCGGGAGCGTTTCGGGCCGAAGCGCAAGGACGGCGCGCGCAAGCTGCGGGGAATCGCAGCAGCGGCGGCCGGGGTGCTGTGGGGATTGAGGGATCTGCGAAATGGCGTTTGAGCATTACCGACGTATTGAAAGTGGCTGGTTTTGAGCAGGAACCGGCGGGTTTGGCGGAAGTTATTTCGCCGGGATCTCTTTAATGAATAGCTCTTCGAGATATCCGGAAGAGAGCAGTTCCGGGGTGATGATCGGCTCCTTGCCAGGGACGAGCAGCACGTTGACCGGGATTGCCGAGCGTCCCAGTTGAAGAAGCTTTTCCTCGATCTCCGGGTTGGGGCTGGTTTTATCCGCTTTGAGGGCGACAACGCCTCTTTGTTTCATCAAACGGATGACATCCGCGGTGTAAGCCCGCTTTTTGTTCACCTGGCAGGTGGCGCACCACTGGGCGGTGAAATCGATGTAAACCGGGCGACCTTCCGCGAGCAGGGCGTCCACGCGCTCTTGCGACCAAGGTTCCCAAATCAACTCGGATTTCAGTGGAGGCTTGGCGAGGAGAAAGCCGCCGGCCGCGAAGAGGAGGGCGAGCACGGTTGCCATCCTGCGGGTGCGTTTCGGGCGATGAGGCAGATTCCAGCGACCGTGGATCCATGCCGCCACGGCGATGCCGGTAAGTCCGAAGACAGGTCCTGGCAGGTTGTCCAGGCCGATTTGTCCCGCGTAGACCCAGAGCAGATAGCCGGCGGTGGCGAAGAGAAAAAACGACATGGCCTGCTTGAAGCTCTCCATCCAGGCGCCGGGACGGGGCAGGAAGTCGATCAAACGCGGAAAGATTGATAGAATCAGATAGGGGGTTGCCAGTCCGATGGCCATCGCTGCGAAGGCGGAGAAGAATTGAAATGCCGGAAGGGTGATGGCCGCACCGATGGCGGCTCCGAGAAAGGGAGCGGAGCAGGGGGTGGCGACGACGGTGGCGAGGACTCCCGAGAAAAACGAACCTCCGAGTCCTTGCCTGGATTGCAGTGGGCCGCCAACGGAAGTGGCTGAGGTGCCGAGTTCGAAAATACCGAACATGTTGAGGGCAAGCACGAACATCAGCAGCATGAGCGAAAGGATTACCCACGGATTTTGGAGCTGATAGCCCCAGCCAATCGCTCCGGCCCCGGCCCCTGCTGCGGATCGGGCGGCGAAAAGGATGCTGCTGAGCACGCCGAACGAGGCGAGGACTCCGAGTGCGAAGACGATTCCGTGCAGGGCGATTTTCTTCCTGGCCTGGCCGGATTGTTGGACGAAGCCCATGATTTTCAGGCCGATGACCGGGAAGACGCAAGGCATGAGGTTGAGGATCAGGCCGCCTAGCAGCATGCCGCCGAGGATGGGAAGGAGTTTTGAAAAAGGCAGTAATTTGGCGGGCGGTCCGGTGATTGAGGTTTCCGGAATCTCGACGGCGGTGGGGCCGGCGAGGATTCCGGAAATAGATTTGCCTTGGGGAACCGGCTTGTCAAAAGCGTCTGTTTTCAACCGCTTGAGAAGGATGAACCACGCGTCTCCTTCCTGTCGGATGGTGCCGCCAGCGCTGGCTGGCAGGACGAATGGGTGATGCGGGATGAAATCGGAGGGCGTGCCTTGGAGTGCGCTGGCGGGTTCGATTCGAAGTTGGATGTCACCACCGTCCGACCGGGCGGAGATCTTGAGAGTTGGAATTTTCCGAGGCAGGCTTGCCCGTGCGTTGGAAAAAAGTCCGGCCTGCGAGGCATCCTTCTCCAGAGTGCTGGCGACGGGAAGAGTCAGGGTAAGGGTGGCTTTTTCGTTGATGCAGCTTTCCTTGCAAATCTGCCATTCGGCATCGGCGGTGAGGGTGACGGTCGTTCCGGATTCGAGTGACGCCGGGGCGGTGATGTCGGTCAGAAACACCGGGCTGCCATGATAGACAAAGCTTTTACCGAAGTAGCCGTCCTTCACTTCGGGGACCGGCCATTGGATCGGCCCCCCGGTGAATCCGGACGGGAGTTTCCACTGGATGGAAGGTGGAAGCTCGACGCCGCCGGAGTGAAGGTAGTAGCTGTGCCATCCTTCGGGATGGGAGAGTCGGAAAGCGACGGTGAATGTCTTCCCCGGGGCGATTGTCTTCAACTCTGAGACAAGGCCGGGCACTGAGGAAGCGGCTTTGCGCGTGCTTTGAAACTGGGCGTTGGCGGAAGCCGCACATGAGAAGATGGCGCTGATAAAGAGAAGGATGCGGTGCATGATGGGGCGGCGTGGGCTATCCTAAGAGGGTTGACCGCGGGTTATCATCCAAAAAAAACGGACCACCCGATATCGGGAGGCCCGTTAGGTGCTCATTCCGGTCGATTAACGGCCGTATTGTTCCTGGTCGCGGGCGTTACCATAAACCGCACCGGCGGTGCCGCCGCCGGCGGCACCGATGGCGGCTCCTTCGAGTCCGCGACCGGATTGGTGACCGATGATTCCTCCGGCGGCAGCACCGAGAAGGGCTCCGGTCGCGGCACCGCGCTGGGTGTTGGGGCCGACCGGGGCGGCACACTGGCAAAGGGAGAGAGCCACGGTGGTGGAAACGAGGGATAGGATGATGATTTTCATGTTCAGCTGGATGAGTTGAGGTTGGCGGTGGTTTTTCAATGTGAAATTACCCGACCGCAGCTTGGGAGACGGTCTGGCGTCGTTAAATATTCAGTTCGCTTCGGATTTTAGAAGCTGTTTGATCAGTACGGCCGAAATTTGCGGATTGGCACGCGCGATGCTTTTATGGGTTTGTCGCGACACGATAGGCGGTCCGACTGAGATGCTCTTGGGTTAATGGGTTTTCCTTGGAGATGATCAGTCGGGCCGCTTTTTTTCGAGCAAGGGGCGTGGCGATGCATGGATAAAATTGTTCCTTGATGCCGTTGCTTGGTTGATATAGGCGTAAGGCAAACAAATTTGCGAATTATCTAAATTTGTTCTTGCCTCAGGTCGGGTCCGGAGGTAATTCTCCGGCGTCGCAAGACAAGGCGGTCCGACTGAGATGCCTCCCGGGTTAATGGGTTTTTCCTAGGAGTGATGATCAGTCGGGCCGCTTCTTTTTTGTCCGGTTTTCGGGTTGTTGGACTTCACGAAGATTCAGGTTTCCTCAGTCCCCCTTGGTTTGTTACATCGCGCTCATGAAATTGATACGGTTTGGCGGGGAGGGGCGGGAGGAGCCGGGAATCCTGCTGCCGGACGGGCGGAGGATCGATGCGAGTGGTGAGTTCCATGACTACGATGAAGGTTTCTTCGCATCGGGTGGAATTGAGTCCCTTGCCGAGTGGGTGGCGGACGGATGTCCGGGCGGGATGGAGGTGGATCCTTTGGTGAGGCTTGGTCCGCCGGTCGATCGGCCTTCGAAATTGGTGTGCATTGGGAAAAACTATTTGGATCACGCGAAGGAGCTGGATGAGGGGATCCCCACAGAACCTGCGATTTTCATGAAGGCGACGAGCGCGTGGAGCGGACCCGCTGATGACGTGGTCATCCCGCGGGGGTCGACGAAGTTGGATTACGAGGTGGAGCTCGCATTGGTGATCGGCCGCACCGCTTCGTATGTGGAGGAGAGGGAGGCGATGGACTATGTGGCGGGATATTCGACGTTTTGTGATTTTTCGGAGCGGGCCTTTCAAAAGGAAATGGGTGGCCAGTGGACCAAGGGGAAAAGCGCGGACAGCTTCGCGCCGATGGGGCCATGGTTGGTGACGGCGGATGAAGTCAGTGATTCCCAGAAACTGCGCCTGTGGTGCAAGGTGAACGGCGAGCTGCGGCAAAATGGTTGGACAGGGGACATGTTGTTTTCAGTCAGGCAGTTGGTCAGTTATGTGAGTCGTTTCATGACGTTGTTGCCCGGGGATGTGATCGCGACAGGTACTCCGGGCGGGGTGGCGATGGGGATGAGTCCGCCGCAGTATCTGCAGGCTGGAGATTTCGTGGAATGTGGTGTAGACGGCTTGGGCGAGCTGGCGCAGCGGGTGGTTGCCCACCGGTAACATGAGCAAGTCCCTTTTCAGAATCAGGCGTGAATTACTGCCGTGGCCGAAACCGCCGGGTGGGCCGCATTATTCGGCGTGTCATTTCTGCGATACGCTGCATGAGGCGGAGCCGCTGCCTGAAG
>JBIHZT010000328.1:0-5011 GCA_044240265.1 Luteolibacter sp.
TTGGGCGCCCGGTAGGTGGAACTCCGAATGAAAGGCATGAAAGCGCCGGAGCAATAAACGCGGAACGCCTTTGCCACAAGGCTCCAGCATCTAACCGCCGCATGTGGTCGCACAATGGCACTTGTCAGTCCGGAAATCCCAGTGTAGCCGTCCGGCGGCAAGGGGAATCACTCCGCCACCTTACTCATGACATTTTTCATCCTTTGGTGCCTCGCAGGCATCGCCGTCGGTATCGTCTTCGCCTCGTTTTTCGAATGGACCCTTCATAAATACGTGATGCACCGGCCGGTCGGGAAATTCCGCTATGCGTTCCATGCGCATGCCATCGTCCACCACGGCACATTCAAGGCGGACAAGACCTATCACCTGATCGACGAGAAGGACAAGGAAACCATTCCGATGGCGTGGTGGAACGGCCCGGTGATCGTGCTGATCGGCGCGATCCCGTTTGCGATTCTTTCCTGGATTACCGGCCAATGGGCGTTCGTGCTCGGCGGGGCCATCGCCTTCACCTCCTATTACTGCTTTTACGAATACATCCACTGGTGCATGCACCTGCCTAAGGCGCGGCGGGTGGAAAAACCCTGGTGGTTCCGCAGGCTCAACGGCCATCACCTGCTGCATCACCGCTACATGCATAAGAATTTCAACGTGGTGCTTCCCATCGCCGATATTTGCCTGGGCACGTTCATGGCGCGGGCGAAGACCCACTTCGCGCAGGCGACCGGGCCGGCGGTTCCGAACATTCAGCCGCTGGGTTGATTTTCGGCAAGCATTCACGATCCGGGTGCTCCAAATCCAACGCGGTGCTCTCGTGCATGGGCTCTGGCATGCGTCTTCTCCGCCTGGACTTGATGCTTGACGGGCGGCGCTTTTCCTGCTTGCCTGCGGCGTCTGGCACCTGATTACCAATCATTTGCCTGCGCCCGGGCCGCTTGTTTTCAGAAACCTGAAACTCTCCGAACCTTCCACTTTCACACCCTTCATGGACTGGACTTCTCCCATTTGGTATGCCTCCTACATCGTTGTTCTCATCGGTCTCGCAGGCTATGGATCCCATCGGCTGACGATTGTTTTTCTCTATTTGAAACACTCGCGCAAGCATCCGAAGCCGAAAGAATGGTTCACGGAACTACCACTGGTGACGATCCAGCTTCCGGTTTTCAATGAAATGCACGTGGTCGACCGCCTGCTGACCGCCGTATCCGCACTGGATTACCCGCAGGACAAGATGCAGATTCAATTGCTGGACGATTCGACGGATGAAACGGTCGAAATCTGCCGGAAAGGCATCGAGGGCCTCAAGGCGCGTGGTTTCGACGCCGAGCACATCCACCGGACCGACCGGACCGGCTACAAGGCGGGGGCGCTCGAAAATGGAACCCGCTTCGCCAAGGGAGAATACCTGCTTATTTTGGATGCGGATTTTGTTCCTAATCCGGATTTGCTGCAAAAAACGATCCACTACTTCTCCGATGAAAAAATCGGCATGATCCAGACACGCTGGGGTCATCTCAACCGCACTTTCAACGTTCTGACGCGCATTCAGGCGATGTTCCTGGACGGCCATCTGGAGCTCGAACAGACGGCCCGCAACCGTTCCGGGCGCTTTTTCACCTTCAACGGCACCGGCGGCATCTGGCGGAAGTCCTGCATCGCCGACGCAGGTGGCTGGGAGCATGACACGCTGACGGAAGACATGGATCTCAGCTACCGGGCGCAGCTCAAAGGCTGGCGGTTCATCTTCCTCAACGATGTGGAAACCCCGGCCGAGCTGCCGGTGGACATGGACGGCTTCAAGAGCCAACAGCACCGCTGGACCAAAGGATCCATCCAGGTTTGCAAGAAGGTGCTGCCGGCGATTTGGAAAAGCGATGTGCCGCTTTTCATCAAAATGGAAGCCACCGCGCACCTCACCTCGAATTTCGCCTACCTGCTGCTCATCTGCCTGTGTTTCCTGATTTACCCGAACCAGCAGGCGCAGCCGGACTTTGGAAAACTCACCACCTACATCGTCAATGTCCCGATCTTCTTCTTCGCTTCGGTTTCGGTGATCGTCTTCTACCTGGTGGCCCAGAAGGCGTTGCGCCCCGGTTCGTGGTGGAAGGAAATCCCCTACCTGCCACTGCTTCTCGCACTCGGCATCGGAATGTCCATCAGCAACGCGAAAGCCGTGCTTGAAGCCCTCTTTAACCACGAGTCCGCTTTCGTGCGGACGCCGAAATACGGCATCGAAGGCAAGCGCCAGGATTGGAAAAAGAGCAGTTATAAAGCGATGAAAACGCTCACGCCCTTCATCGAGTTGCTTTTTGGATTCTTCTTCCTCTTCGTCGTCGTGGAAGCGGCGATGAAGGCAAACTGGTCCTCCGCCATTCTTCTGCTTCCATTTCCCGTCGGATTTTTCTACACTTCGCTCGCTTCGATCGCCCGCATGATGCCTTCTTCGGAAGACGCGAAGATCGTGACCCGCAAAGCCCCATGACAGGATTTCCCATGAAGCGTTTGTTGCTTTTGGTCTCGCTCGGCGCCCTCGCGGCAGTCGGACTTACCGGCTGCGGCTCAAATTCTTTTTCATTCGGCGGAGATACTCGTAACAAAATGATCGTCAGCGTGTGCGATCAGAAAATGCTCCTGGTCCGCGACGGGGTGCCGGTGAAGTCCTACAAGATTTCGACTTCCAAGTTTGGAGTCGGCGACCGCCCGGGCAGCAACTGCACCCCGCTTGGACGACTTCAAGTCGCCAAAAAAATCGGCGATAACGCGCCGATCGGCTCCGTTTTCAAAACCCGCCGCCGCACCGGAGAGGTGCTCAAGCCGAACGCGCCGGGCCGCGATCCGGTCGTCACCCGGATCCTGTGGCTGACGGGCACCGAGTCCCGCAATCAGAACACCTTCCGCCGCACGATTTACATTCACGGGACGCCCGAGGAGCGCCGTCTCGGCTCGCCTGCTTCCTACGGCTGCATCCGCATGGGGAGCCGCGATGTGGCGGATCTTTACAACCGCGTCGGCACTGGTGCCGATGTCTTCGTGATTCGCGGATCAATCGAATCCAAAAAGGAAAACCAATCCTCCGTCTCCCTTGGAAAAGGTGGCTTCCACTCGGGTGGTTGAGAATATCCGAAACACGAGCTTGACTCCCCGGCGGAAATTCCTATTTTCCCCCGCCCGCCTCCCGGCGACTGATTTTTTTAAAATACGACCATGGCCAATCACAAATCTTCAATCAAGCGCGCACGTCAAACTGTTGTCCGGACCGAGCGCAACCGCGCTGAAAAGAGCCGCATGAAGACGCTTCGCAAGAAGGCTCTCACCGCGATCGCTTCCGGCGACAAGAGTGCCGCTGCGGAAGCGACTTCCGCATTTTCCTCCGTGGTGGATAAAGCCGCAAAGCGCAACTTGATTCATCCCAACAAGGCTGCTAACCTGAAAAGCAAGACCGCGAAAGCCCTCGCCGGCATCGCCTGATTTCCCGGATAGCAGGTTTCATTTCATTTTAACGAAACAAGCGGACCGGGTCACCGGGGCCGCTTTTTTCATCTCAACATGTCCGAATCATCACCACCGAACCGCGCTGCGGCAGCTGCCAAGATCGCCGCCAATCCTTCAGGCTACAAAGTTTGTGAAGGGTGTGACTCGATTGTGGGCAGTGGCGCGGCGCTTTGCCCGAACTGCCACAGCTACCGGTTCGATGCTTCCCCGGAGCGGGTGATTCTCCAAGCCCGGATCCTCGGCTCAAGGGAACAAACGTCGGTCACCGCCGATGATCTGGGTTAAGGTTCGGACTCTCCCATGAGCGCTCCCATCGGATTCAAGGAATGGCAGGTCGTGTGTGACGCGCTTGCCTCCGGCCGCCAGTCCATTCTTCTGCGGAAGGGCGGCATCCATGAAGGTCGCGAGGGATTTTCCTTCGCCCATGAGTCGTTTTTCCTCTTTCCCACCCGTTTCCACGCGCTCGCCGACCAAGTCCGCGAAGGCGATGTCAAAGTGATGCCCGAGTGGGAACCGGGTGACATGATCCGCATCACCCATCACGCCGAGGCATCCTGGGCGATCACTCTTGCCGATTGGGAAAAAGTGTCCGCCTTGGAGCCGCTCCATATTTATTCCGAGCCAACCGTCCGCGATCGGTTTGACTGGGAAGGGAAGGGGATGGCATCCGGCAGCATTCACCTCGCACTGGTCCGCATCCGCGAGCTTGCGGAGCCATGGGAGTTTCCCTATGAAGCCCGCTACGGCGGATGTCGTAGTTGGGTGAACCTGCCCGAGGCCCCGGCCGGCTGGCGGGAATCCGCACGGACCGTTCTGGACGACGAGGCGTTTGCGGCATTGGAGACGGGACTGGTGTGAAATTTGGCGGCGGAACGATGTCGCTTCGCCCGTTATTCCTGATTGGCAGGCCGGATTCCGCCGCCTAGCCTCGCGCCCTTCGATGTCCGATAAATCCAATTTCCACTTCACCGGGATCTGTGGCACCGCCATGGGAGCCGTCGCCGCCGCCATGAAACAACGTGGTTTCACCGTCACTGGCTCCGACGCCAACATCTATCCGCCCATGTCGGATTTCCTCCGCAGCCAGGGCATCACCCTCACGGAAGGCTACGCCGAAGAAAACATCCCCGCCGACACGGACGTCGTCATCATCGGCAACGCCATTTCCCGTGGGAATCCCGAGGCCGAGGCCGCGCTCGACCGCAAGCTGCTCTATCATTCCTTGCCCGAGGTCATGAAAGAATTCTTTCTCCGTGGGAAGCGCAATTTCGTCGTCTCCGGCACCCACGGCAAGACCACCACCTCGTCGATGCTCGCATGGATCTTCGTCAACGCCGGCCGCGATCCCGGCTACATGATCGGCGGGCTGCCGAAAAACCTCGGCCACGGCGCGCACTTCACCGACTCCGAATTCAACGTGCTCGAGGGCGACGAATACGACACCGCCTTCTTCGACAAGCGCTCGAAATTCCTCCACTACCTGCCCGAGTGCGTCGTCGTCAACAACGTCGAGTTCGAC
>JBIHZT010000205.1:0-6536 GCA_044240265.1 Luteolibacter sp.
TGACGAGGTGGTCTTCGAATCGCATGGTGGCTTTTCCTTTATGGCGTTGGTTGAATCCTTCCAGCATCGACTCGGCGATCACGCCGAGCGAATAACCGATGAGCCCGATGCCGATGACCAGGCACGGATAGGCGACGAAGAACCGGCCGACGAAGGTTTTCGGATAGTAGTCGCCGTAGCCGACGGTGGTCATCGTGACCATCGACCACCAGACGGAGTCCCAGAACCCGAGACCTGGCTGGTTCGTGGATTCCGCCAGATAGAAGGCGGCTCCGAACAGTAGGTTGAGTAGCAACGCGATCGACAACGCCGTGCCGACCCGCACCGCGGGTTTGTGGTGCAGGGAAAACCAGCGGCGGAAGAAATAGAAAATCATCGGCCTTATTTCCAGTTGTCATCCCAGAAGCGGTCACGGTTGGCGGGTTCGATGTAGTTGGCGAAATTGAAATCCGAAGCGGGCGGGAATTCGACCGGGGCGACGACACGGTCCAACTCGTTTCCGCCGCCGCGGGAAGGACCGGCTCCTTTGAGCTCGGCATCAGCGCGGGCAAGCAGTTTTCCTAGCAGCGCACCACCTTGTTGCAGGATGTCTTCGGCCACGATTGAGCCGTCGATCCAGCGGTTGTCGTCCTGATAGCCAAGCTCGCTGAGATCGGTGGCGCTGTTGCAGACGTCGAGAATCTCGTCCCACACGCTTCCCAGCAGAAGATCGAACTGCCAGCCGGTGGCGTCGCGGCCGAAGCGGTCCTCGCGGATGAAGCTCATGAAAACGATTTCCACCGCGTCGATGCCGAGGTGCTCGGCGATGGCGATGCGCACGTCTTCGAATCTCTCGTCATGGAGATAGGCCTGCCATTCGTCCGGTTCGAGAATTTCGAAATATCGCTCGAAGGCGAACTCGCCGGAACCCAGGTCCACGCCGGAGAATACGTCGAAAAAATAGACGAAGCGGGCGTAGCGCTCCATGAAGTGCTTGATGACATTCCGCCCTTCTTCGGTGGGAATGTAATCCTTGGCCTCGCGGATTTGGATCCACTCCTTGACCAGCAGCCATTCGAGGATCGGTTCCAAGTCGGAGTCCTTGTCCTCCAGCCACAGCTGGAAAATCCGCGGGTGGTTGATCATGTATTCCAACAGGAAAATCCCGGCGAAGCGCATTTTCTGCTCGTCGGAAACCGTCCATGGATCGTCGTCGATGTCTTGAGGCATGGTCTTCAGGAGAATGTGGCGTCGAGCAGCAGGGCGATCCCGATGGCGGCCGCGCCTTCGATGAGGGCGACGCCCCAGTTCCGATCGCGGGCGATTTCCTCGTGAATCTTGGCGTCCGGCAGGATGACCAAGTCCACGAGCCAGCGGCTGCCTAGCAGGACGAGCAGCGAAATGGGAATCCAGACTGCCAGCGCGACCAACGAGTCGTCGCGGCGGATCTGGCCGGAGATGAGGACGGCGAGCGCCACGAGCGTCGCCCCGAAGGCGATGCCGGCGGCTTCGTTGTCGCGCTCGATCTCGTCGTGCACGTCGTAGCCGCAGGTGCGTTGATAGATCGCGCCAAGCACGATGAATCCGAGTTGGCCGATGACGAAGTAAACCAGTGTGTCGAGGATTTCGATGACGTATCCGCCGCCGGTGGTGCCGCTGATGGAGGCGGAGATGATGCAGGCAGTGCCGATGTAGGTGCCTGCCAGAACCGCTCCGGTGCCGACGTTGCGGTCGGTGATGAGCTCCTTGTGCATTTCGAACCGGTTCAGCAGGAACTTGCGGTTGATCCATCCGGACAAGAGGAGGAGCAACAGTGAAATGACGGTCCAAGTGGCAACGGAAATCAAATCACGCCAGATGGTCTCATACGGAGTGCCGCCGGTGATCATCACGCCGCGGATGATGGTGAGCACGCCGAAGATATAACCGGCGGTGGCCACGGCGACCGCCTTGTTGTCGTGCTTGGTGAGCTCGTCGCTGAGGTGGTAGCGGGTGGTGAGGCCCTTGACGGGCTTGGCGAGCAGCACGAGCACGAGGCCTGCCACGAAGTAGAGAATGGCTGGCGAGGTGAAAATTTCCACCACGGGGGTGGGATCGAGCCAGACTTGGAGGTGTTCGTTCACGATAGGGAGGAGTGAGGATTATTTACCGCCGCCGGAGAAGCCGCCGCTGCGGGACGAGCCGGAACTGCTGGAGCGCCCGAATCCACCGTAGGAGCTGGGTTTGCTGGAGGCTGATGAAGTTGAGGGTTTGCTGGTAGACCCGGCGAACGAGCGCTGAGACTGGGTCGCGGTGGTGAGCGCCTTGGCCTTGGCGGCTGTTTTTTCCGCATTCGGGGAGAGCGCGGGCTGGGAGATGACCGGGCTGGATGACTTGCTGACGGATGAGCCCGCGGTGCGGGAGGTCATGCTGCCGGCGTAGCTGCCGTCCGACTGGCGGTTCCAGCCGCCGCCGTAGGACGGCGGATAGTTTCCGTAGCCGTAGGGCGAGGCGTAGGAGGGTCGATTGGAGAACAGCCAGGCCAGCAGCAGCGCGTCGGTCATTCCGAAGCTGGAGTGGTGGTAGTTGCTTGCCCCATAGAGTGACGGATTCCCCGTGGTCTGGATCACGGCCTTTTCGCCTTCTTTCTGGAAGTCGATGGTGGCGATTTCCTGGGTTTTTCCGGGAGAAATCTCGGTGGTGAGCGAGAAGCCCCGGCGGTCGCCGCTGCCATACTCGGTGACGTTGATGTAGTCCACCTTGCCGTCGTCGTTGAGGTCGATGTTGTTGACCGCTTCCTCCTGGCTGTTGAGCAGGCGCTCGAAGTCGGCGGCGTCCTTGGATTTTCTGGCCAGGGCGGTGACTGCATCGAGATCAAGGCCCTTGGAATACTCCTTGAGGATGATTTCCGCCTGATTTTCAACAGTCGGCGGGGGCGGGGCGGGGGAGCTTTTGCGGCCGCATTGGGAGACCATTGAAAATGCCACGAACAACGCGAACATTCCTACTCCGATTTTCGTAAGGGTATTCATGGGATCTCTTCGATATTCCAACCTTGGAGGTGGTAGTGGTAGACACGGGGTTGGGTAAGTGAAGTAAAATCTTGGTTCGTGGAAACAAGCTGGTTTTTTCCAAAGACGAGGGATGCGGTGACGAGTTCCGGCGTCAGGTAGCGGGTGGGGACATCCAGTTCTTTCACGCCGGAAAGCGCCTCGCGGGTCTGTGCCGCGGATTGGCCGGCTTTCGCGATCCACCAGCCCCACTCGCCGAAGGACGGGACGTTTTCATGATAGGGAACGACATCGAAGCCGGCGGCCTTCAAGGTGCGGCCGATGCAGAGGTAGGCCTCGCGCGCCTGGAAGCAGGAACCGGATTGCTGGACGATGACGGCACCCGGATTGAGCATGTTTTCCAAGTGGTCGTAAAACGGGCGGCCGTAGAGTTTGGCGAGGTCGGGGGAGTTCGGATCGGGGAAATCCATGATGACGACGTCGTAGCGCTCGTTGACGGATTTCACGAATTCCGCGGCGTCGAGGTTGATGACGTGGAGCTTGACCGTCTCGTGAAGCGAGGTGGCGAATTTCTCGTATTGGCTCGGTTGGGCGTTTTGATAGTCCTCGCCGGCGGTCACTCCGGCGGCGGCTTTTTTGATTACACGCGGGTCGTTCATGCTGCCACCGTTGAGACGGATGAGATCCGGGTCGGTGGTGGCGAGGCCGGTCATCATCGGGTCCAGATCGACCAGTGTGACCGCGCGGACTTCCGGGTATTTCAACACCTCGCGCAGGGCCAGTCCGTCGCCGCCGCCGAGGATGAGGACCCTCTCGCGACGCTCGGCGAGATGCATCGCCGGGTGGACGAGGTTTTCGTGATAGATGTGCTCGTCCGCCTCGTTGAACTGGAGGTGGCCGTTGATGTAACAGCGAACGTTGCCGATGCGGTTTTTGGTGAGGACGATGTGTTGGAACGGCGATGTGATGGAGGTGACGACGGGATCGCGGTAGAGGAATTGCTCGGCTTTCACGGTGAGACTCCGGCCGATGACCAGTCCGACCGTCACCAACACCACGCCCCCGATAATTTCAAGAAGCCGTGCGCGGGGGCGGGCGAGGCGCTTCCGATAGAGAAACCAGCACAGGATCGCCGACACCATTGTCGCCAGTCCGACGACGAAGCTGATGCGGTCGATGCTCAGATAGCGAATGAGCAGGAAAGTCCAGAGCAGCGCGCCCACCAGCGCGCCGATGTAGTCCATCTTGAGGACCTGCGCAAGGTTGATGCGCATGTCCGGCGCATCCTCCTCGTTAATGCGCATCATCAGCGGGATTTCGTAACCGATGAGCATGCCGACGCCGAAGGCCAGCGAGTATTGGATGACGATGTAGAGTTGGGGCAGCAGTGCGAAGCCGTGAATCATGATCAACGGCCCGAATCCGCCGAGCACGGCGAGCATCACCTGCGTGGTGATCAAGCGGTCGGCCAGCACGTTCGCGGGCGTGTGTTTCTGCACGTCCGCGCCGAGGCCCATCGCGAAGAGCATCGTCGCGATCATTGTCGCCCACTGCTGGACCGAGTTTCCGAGCAGGTCGGAAGCAATCTTGCTGAGTGTGTATTCGTAGGCGAGTCCACAGCCACCGAGCAGGAACATCAGCAGGCCAAGCGCCCAGCGTTCGTGGCGGTGGGTGGGGGGGATGGCGGATTCTCGGTTCACCGGGGCAAGCTAGCCACCCCGTGCGGGATATCAACCTCTTGATTCAGGTCAGCTCAGAGGCGGCTTGCCAGGAGCGTATGCTGTGGGCGGATTGACGATGATGCGGGCTTCGGGATTGTTGACGATGTAGGAGTAGGCCCAGCCTAGCAGGACGGAGAGTTTGCTTTTGAATCCGACGAGGAAGGTGATGTGGATGAAGAGCCATGCGAGCCAGGCGATGAATCCCTGAAGGCGGAAACAGCCGGCTTTCACGACGGCGTAGTTTTTTCCGATGATGGCCATCATGCCTTTGTCGAAGTAGTCGAATGGCGGGCGGACGGGGGCGTTTTCAAGGTCGCCCTTGAGCACCTTGGCGACGTGGGCACCCATTTGGACGGCGGCGGGAGCGACTCCGGGGACCATTTGGCCATCGCAGTCCTTCATGCTGACGAGATCGCCAGCGAGGAAGATGTGGGGATGGCTTGGAACGGATAGATCCGGATTTGGCGTGATGCGTCCGCCGCGGTCGGTGGGCACGCCGAGGGTGGCGGTGAGCGGATTGGCGGCGATGCCGGCTGCCCAGATGATGGCCGCGGCTTCGAGCACACTGCCGTCTTTGAAATCGAGCGCACCCGCGCGGACGTTGGTGACGCGGGTGTTGTTGCGGACCTCGACGCCGAGTTTTTCCAGACGCTTGCGGGCGTAGGCGCACTGGTCCGGATCATAAGCTTCAAGCACGTTCTCGGAGCCCTCGATGAGGATGATGCGCAGCTTGCTGGTATCGATGCGACGGAAGTTGGATTTCAATGACCGGTGCACGAGATCGGCGAAGGCGCCTGCCAGCTCGACCCCGGTCGGTCCGCCGCCGACGATGGCGACGGTCATCAGGCGCTTGCGCTCGGTCTCGTCGGTGGTGAGTTCGGCATGTTCGAGATTGGATAGGACCGTGCGGCGGATGTTCTGGGCGTCGGCCAGGGACTTGAGGCCGAGGCTGTGCGCCGCCCACCCGTCGTTGCCGAAATAGCCGGTGCGGGCACCGGCGGCGAGAAGGAGGTAGTCGAAGGAATAGGTGGCACCGGAAATGCCGGTGGCGGTTTTCCCGGAGGCGTCGATGTCGGAAATTTCGTCCATCAGGACGGTGACGTTTCTGGCGTTCGCGAGAATCTGGCGGATGGAGCGTGCGATGTCCGGTCCGGCGAGCGAGGCGGTGGCGACTTGATAGAGCAGCGGCTGGAAAAGGTGGTGGTTGGTGCGGTCGACGAGTGTGATTTCGAAGCGGTCGTCGTTGGCGAGGCGGCTGGCGCACTCAAGGCCGGCGAACCCGCCGCCGATGATGAGGAGTTTACGAGGCATGGGAGAGTGGATGTTGGCTGTGGACGACTGGAAAAGTGTTATCGATGAATCCGCAACGCTAATGGGAAGGGCGCAAGGTGACCCGTCGAGGTGACATGGAAATCCCGGGTTGTTCCAGTCTTGAATGCAAAACGCCCCGCCTGTTTCCGGGCGGGGCGTTTGGGTGGGTGCTGCGGGGTTAGCCTTGGTCGATGGTTTTCTCTGTAGCGGCGTCGATGATGGCGAAGCGCTCGCGGTTGAGCGTCGGGTCCGAACGGAAGATGAGGCGGCCGGAGTGGGAGCGTTCGAGCTCCATGAGGAGCTTGGCGTCCTCGCTCTTGAAGCGGTTGAGCACGTCGGTATTGACGATGACGATGATGTCGCCGAGCGAGTCGCGGTGTTTCTGGATGACGGTGTTGAGGCGGCGCTGGATTTCCACGGACATGGTCATCGGCGTCTTCACGCGGGCGCGGCCCTGGCAATACGGGCAGGGTTCGTACATGGAGTCCCGCAGCGATTCGTTGAGCCGCTGACGGGTCATTTCCATCAGGCCGAC
>JBIHZT010000163.1:0-7276 GCA_044240265.1 Luteolibacter sp.
CGGAAAAGTGGATGTCACGACTCTCGACGATCCGGAATCACCTGCGATCCCCAGCCGTCCGCTCACCCCCACCGAACATCAGCTCGCCGGAATCTGGCGCGATCTCCTGGGAGCCGCCGTCGTTCATCACCAGGACGACTGGTTCCAAACCGGCGGCCATTCCCTGCTCACCCTGCGACTTTTCGCGCGAATTCACCGGGATTTCCGGCGCAGCCTGCCGCTTTCCACCATTCTCCACCACACGTGCCTCGCCGACCTGGCATTGGTGATCGATCAAACCCCCGTGGATCCCGTAGCGTCGCCGTCATGACCGCCGGAACCGCCACCATCCACATCGTCTCGCCGGCGGCCATCCCCCGGGAGATCGCTCTGGAATGTCTCACCCCGGAGGAAATCGCACGGGCCGGGCGGTTCCGGTTCGAGGCGGATGCCATTCACTGGATGGCCTGCCGCGCCCACCTGCGGAAAGTCCTCGGTGATGCGATCCAACTCCCGCCCCGCGAAGTTCCGCTCGCTTATTCGGACTTTGGAAAACCTGCACTCGCACCGCCCTACCAAGCCCTCCATTTCAACCTCTCCCATTGTCGCGATCTTGCCGTCATCGCCCTGACCCGCGACGGCCCGGTCGGGATCGACCTTGAGGCGACCACTCGCGCTGCGGACCTCCTGGAATGCAAATCCACATTCTGCCACCCGGCTGAAATCAACTCCCTGCCGGACGAACAAACGGCGCGGACCCGCCAGTTGCTCCGCATCTGGACCGCCAAGGAAGCGGTTCTCAAAGCGATGGGCACCGGCTTGTCACATCCACCGGAATCCGTCCGAATCCTGTTCGGCCAGACCGTGAGCTCTGCGATTTCAGATCGCCCTCTCGCCGGACTTGAAAACCAGAATTTACATGAGCTGCTTCATGCGGGATTTGATGGCTATCAAACATTTATTTCAGTTCCAAACTCGGTGACTCAGGTGCAAATAATTTGAATCTCCCAGTCTGTTCAGACGAGTCGGATTTCCGCACAGCAAGTCGACGGCCTCAGCCGCCTCCACTCTGGAAAGCGACACCCTCAGCACCGGCGCATCCGGCATGCGCTCACCCTCAGGCGTGCCCAGCCATGACCGCATCCCCGGAATCCCAGCCGAATCAAGCAGCTACACCGCCCCCGGCGGCTGCTATCGCCGCCGCTTCTCATGACAACACCGCCAATGCCAGCAACATACCAGCTTTCCTCACGAGGCCCATGTTGACGGTTCGGTGGCGTCTGCCCATCAAATTCCATTCTTCGATTCCCGCGCGAACGCCAGAGCATACGCTCGGTTGATAGCGGACCGGACGGACCTTGCGTAAGGTTTGCCGGAGCTTGGTATTAGCAGAAAAAATGTGATTCCGAGGGGCCTGATCCGACTTTCTCGACTTGCTCCAAGCCACCCTAACATTATCGACGGTGCGAGCCCTGGAGTTGCTTCCTGCAATCCTTACTGACCGAAAAACCGGCTGAACTGCTACCTCTTCGCGGCCCTCAGGTTTTTCGTGATCGCTAGAATCGCCGGATGGGTGAAGCGCCGCTCTGCGGTGATCGCGTAAAACCGCGTCTCGATTTCCTTGGTCCTGCCGAGCGGCACGAAGCCATACCTCTCGACCGCCTCAGAGGACACCACCGTAGGAACAGCAATGAAACCATGCCCCTCCGTCGCCACGATTTTTGTCAGCGCCGCATCCTCGAATTCAGCCACCACGCGCGGCTGCACTCCAGCGCTTCCGAACCACTTTTCCAAATCGCGCCGGAGGCTACAGTTCTGGGTCGGCAGCAGTGCCGGAGCACCGTCAAGATTTCGCGGAAAGCGGCCCTTGAGCTTTTTCGCCAGGCTCGGCATCGCGCAGAAGGTGATATCGGAAGTGCCTAGCAGATGATTGAAGACCTTGCCAGCGATCCCGGGCGAGACGGGCTCGTCGGACATTACCAAGTCGATGCGGTGGGTGTTGAGCTGGGAAACGAGATCCGCCAGTTTGCCCTCGTGGCAGGTGAGCTGCACGGGCGGCTGGTGATCCAACACGGGACGCAGGATATCGTAGCTCATCAGCTTGGGAAACGAGTCCACGATGCCGACATGCAGGCGCAGCCCGCGGATGCCCGGCGACTGTTTGGTGGCGCGGAGGATCTCGCCGCCGAGGGTGAAGATCTCCTCGGCGTGGCCGTAGATCAGCTGGCCGAACTCCGTCAGCACCAGCGAGCGCCCACTGGTCCGGAAGAGTGTCTCGCCCAGGCTAGCCTCCAGCAGCTTGATCTGCGTGCACATCGAAGGTTGCGATACCCGCAGTTTCTCGGATGCCCGCCGCAGACTGCCTTCCCGGGCCACAGTCCAGAAGTAGCGGAGATGGTGGTAATTGAGGAAATCCGTGTCGGGCAATACTTCCATTTTTTGGAAGCGTTAATGCGATTTTGAGTATTATGCAAACACTTTTCCGTCGCCCATGGTCCGTCCGTCAACCACACCAACCATGAAACTGACCCTTCGCCACCGCAACCACGCTCCTTCGAAGTCCATCGTCGAGATGATCGAGAGCGAGCTGAAATCCCTACAGCCCGACCTCCAGATCGATGAGGCGCGCGTCCGTCTGGAGCGCAGCCTGACCGACAGCCCGCCGTTCAGCGTCGCATTCCACCTGGTCACTCCGGGACCGGATGTCATCGTTAAATCCTCGGACCACACGCTTCGCGCCGCGATTCTCAAGGCGTTCCAGCGCATCGCGGACAAGATCGGTCACCGCCGGGAGAAACGCTCGCGCCGGCGTGAGAAAGCTCCCGCCATCGACCTGACGCGCCGGCGTCCTGTCGGTGGCCAGCCCCATTGAGCCGTGGATCGTCCCCCGAATTCCACTCCACGGTGATGCCGATGATTTGCGAGGCCTCCCGGCCCCGCCGCAACACGCCCTGCCCCATACTTGCCGATTACTCACAGAAATAAAATGACCATCCTCTCACTACTCGCCACCACCGCAGTCGCCACCGATCCCGCCAGCATGAAAATGTGGGCGTATATCGGTTTCATCGCGCTTGTCATGGTATTCCTCGCCCTCGATCTCGGTGTGTTCCACCGCGAGGCCCATGAAGTCACCATGAAGGAATCCATCACCTGGTCCTGCATCTGGCTGGCCTGCGGCGTCTCCTTCACCGGGTTCATCTACTATGCCTATCAGTACCACTGGCTGGGTCTGGGATTGGAAACGCCGATCTACGCGGGGGGGGCCATTGTGCTGGGAGAGGTCACAGGGGCCACGGCGGCGATCCAGTATCTGACCGGATACGTCGTCGAGAAATCGCTGGCGATGGATAACATCTTCGTCATCGCGATGATCTTCGGCTACTTCGCGATTCCCGCGAAATACCAGCATCGCGTGCTCTTCTGGGGCATCATCGGCGCGCTCATCATGCGCGGCGGGATGATCTTCCTCGGAGGCGAGCTGATCATGCGTTACACCTGGATCCTCATTGTTTTCGGGTTGTTCCTGATTTTCACGGCCGTGAAGATGGCGCTCATCACCAGCCACAGCGATCCGGGGAGCAACCCGGTCGTGAGGCTTGCCAAGCGCTTCTTCCGCACGGTGGATTTCTATGACGGGCAGAAGTTCTTCACCCGCCGGACGGTGGCTCCCAACTATATCAAGGATCCGAAGACAGGCAGGGAAGTCCAGGCTCCCGCCGAGCCGGATAGTCTGTCCAAGCGCTGGGCCATCACCCCGCTGTTCCTCGCACTGATCATGGTGGAAATCACGGACCTCGTGTTTGCGGTTGATTCGATTCCCGCGATCTTCGCGATCACACCGGATCCCTTCATCGTCTTCACCAGCAATATTTTCGCGATCCTCGGCCTGCGCGCCCTGTATTTCTGCCTGGCGGCCCTGATCGCGAAGTTCCGCTTCCTGAAGCCCGCCCTGATCCTGATCCTCGCCTTCATCGGCATCAAGTTGCTGATGCTCGCAGCACCGCCGTACTTCAATGATTTCGGCCTCACTGCGGTTGAATTCAAGAGCATCAAGATTGATCCTCTGGTATCGCTGATCATTGTGCTCGGCACGCTCGCGGCGGCCACGGTGATGTCCGTGCTGATCCCCAACACGGAAGATAAAACTCCGACATAAGGCCCAGCATCCGGTTTTCGCCGGCTTCCTACCGCACAACATGCCAACTCCCACGTTCAGATCCCTTCCAAAGGCCGCGAAGCATATCGTCCAAAACTCCTGGTTCCAGCGTTTCGTCATCCTGACGATCCTGCTGGCCGGAGTGCTGGCGGGGATCGAGACGGATGCGGCCGTGGTGGCCAGCCATGGTTCCCTGCTGCGGGCGCTGGACGCCCTCGTGCTCGGAGTCTTCATCGTCGAAGCGGTCCTGAAACTGGCAGCGCACTGCCCGCGTCCCTGGGACTACTTTCGCGACGGCTGGAACGTCTTCGATTTCGCGGTCATCGTGCTTTGTCTGCTGCCGATGGATTCGCAGTTCGCGGTCGTCCTGCGGCTCGGCCGGACCCTGCGCCTGCTGCGCCTTGTTTCCGCCCTGCCGAAGCTCCAGCTCCTGGTCGGCGCGCTGATCAAGAGCTTCAGTTCGATGGGTTATGTAGGCCTGCTGCTCGGCATCATGTTCTATATTTATGCCATTACCGGAGTGCATCTCTTCGGCGGCCATGATGCGGAGCATTTCGGCAGCCTGTCGCGGGCATTTCTAACCTTGTTCCAGACGATCACCCTCGATGATTGGAAGTTCCTGTTCGCGAGCGCCAGTGGATCGTCCCCCGCCATCGCCGCGATCTACTTCGTCAGCTTCATCCTGCTGGGAACCATGATCATGCTCAATCTCTTCATCGGCATCATCATGAACAGCATGGCGGAGATGCACGCGGAGCTGGATGAGTTCAAAGCGGCCAAACGCGACGCCGCCGAGAGAGGCAGTGTCATGGCCGACCTCACGGCGCTCGACCAGCAACTCGCCTCGCTGAAGACGAATCTGGCAAAAGTTCGGTCCAAACTGCAGAAGGACACCTGATCCGGGAAATGGAAAAATGGGGGCAGTGTGCAAAAATTGACCCAGTCTCACCATGCAAGGGTGACTCAGTAGGTTAAGCATCGCATTGTCACCCGTTCTTCAAAGGGGCGGCCTTTTGGGAATCCCATTAACCTCACGTTGCGCGGGCCGGAAAGAGAGCTCGGCGTCGACCGGTCACCTGTCCCGGCTACCAAGCATCAGTGTCTGTTTTCACTTGATCGGAATTACGAAGGTGCCGATCTGGGATCGGAATTCGGGACGAACGGGCTCAGCGCCGGGTGTAGTGCATGGATCGCCCGGTACCGTGGCGAACGAGCAGGCCTTCATTGACGAGACGGGTGTCGGTGGCCTTGACGGTGTTGCGGCTGGCACCGGTGGCGGCGACGATGGAGGTGACGGAGACGCGGGATTGACGGTCGACAAGCTGGCTGATGAAGAGGGCTAGCGGGATGAGAGCCCGGAAGAAGCGGCCGTTTCCATCCTGGAACGGGTGGATGGCGAGGAAACGGACGACGAATGCCGCGATTCTCAGGAGGGGGTGACACTGCTCCGGCTCGACTTCGGCCTGCTGATTCCAGCGCAGGAGAAGCACAGGCTGGAATACCGATGCCCCCTCACTGCGCAGCTTCCCGCGCGAGCAACTCCGCCTCCTCCTCGTGCGAGTGGACTTGCAGTGAAACCTGCACCCCTTCCCGCTCGGCCGCCGCTTTTAAAACTCCACGGATCGCCGAGGCGGTGAAGCCGTTGCGCCCGATGAGCATCGCCACGTCCGGCTTGGCCAGCACGAGCTTGAAGCGCAGCCGCCTGGGTCCCAGCTCCGCCACCTTGAGCTGCGCCTTCGCGGGCTCGTCAATCAGATTGACGGCCACGTATTGGAGGAAATTCTTCAAGCGATCTGTCACTGCCTGCATGGTGAGCGGAAGATGGTGCGGGGATCAGCACTCCGCAAGCCAAGGTTCGGCAGGAAAGTCCCGCTTCTTCATCTTGCCAGTTCCGGAATCGCCCGCCATTTTCCCACGCATGTCACGCAGTCACCGCATCACGATCCTCGCCGGAGACGGCATCGGCCCCGAAGTCATGGCCGAGTCACTCCGCATTCTCGACGCCGTTGAGGCGAAATTCAGCTTCACCGTCGCCCGCAGCGAGCACCTCGTCGGCGGCGCGGCGATCGACGCCACCGGCCACCCGCTGCCGCCGGCCACCGTCGCTGCCAGCGAGGCCGCGGACGCCATCCTCTTCGGCTCCGTAGGCGGACCGAAATGGGAAAACCTGCCGCCCGACATCCAGCCCGAGCGCGGCGCGTTGCTCCCGCTGCGCAAACACTTCGGCCTTTTCGCCAACCTCCGCCCCGGCGTCTGCTTGCCCGCACTGACCCACGCCTCGCCGGTCAAACAGGAACTCATCGCCGACGGCTTCGACGTGCTCTGCGTGCGCGAGCTCACCGGCGGCATCTATTTCGGCACGCCGAAGGGCCGCGAGGAGCGCGATGGCCAGCCCGTCGCCTTCGACACGATGGTTTACATGAAGAGCGAGATCCAGCGCATCGCCCGCGTCGCCTTCACCGCCGCCATGGGTCGGAAAAAACAATTGCTCTCGGTGGACAAGGCGAACGTGCTCGCCTCCTCCGTGCTGTGGCGCGAGACCGTCATCGAGATTTCCAAGGAATTCCCGGAAGTCCAGCTCTCCCACATGTATGTGGACAACGCCGCCATGCAGCTCATCAAGCGCCCCGGCTCCTTCGACGTGCTCGTCACCGAGAACCTCTTCGGCGACATTCTATCCGATGAAATGGCGATGATCTCCGGATCGCTCGGCATGCTGCCGTCCGCCTCGTTAGGAAAACAGCGCGAGGACGGTCTCTACTTCGGCCTCTACGAACCGTCCGGCGGCTCCGCCCCCGACATCGCCGGTCAAGGCGTCGCCAACCCGATCGCCCAGATCCTCTCGCTCGCCATGTTGCTGCGTTTCTCCCTCGGGGAAATCGAAGCCGCCGACGCGATCGAAGCGGCCGTGGCCAAGACCATCGCCGACGGCTACCGCACCGGCGACATCGCCACCAGCCAACCGGGCGAAACGAAAGTCGGCACCGCCGGCATGGGCGACGCCGTGCTGGCCCGTCTGTGACATGGGCATTCATCCGGCTAGCCCTAAGCAACGCCGGGTTCCTGCTTGTTCATCGCGCCGCCAGCGTCGCGTCGTTGGCGCGCGGACCCCTGTCAGCCTTGAAATGCTCGTCTCAT
>JBIHZT010000164.1:0-7258 GCA_044240265.1 Luteolibacter sp.
AATTGGGTGCGTGACAACCTGTTGGGCTTCATTGAGAAGCTTACATTTTCGAAATAACCAAACGCTCTTGTAGGGTAGTTATAAATAGGATTCAGCGCCTGATTTGTGAAAACATTTGCGCAAGCTTCACTATTCGTTTGCCAGGCAGCACACTTCGCATTGAAGTCGATAGCCTTTAGCAATTTAACCATGCTCGAAGGCGATCTTTCACCATACTTTTTCCAAAGAGCTGCCAAAAGCAATTGTCTCGGATTGAACAGATGGTGCCAGTGAGTCCAGCCACGTGTACGTATTGGCTCATCGGTCTTGTTACCAGGCTCGATCGCCATATCAGGCACGAACCCGGCTTTCTGCCAGGCCGCCAGGTGGCGCTCCACAAATGTCGCAACATCGTCCTCGCGCATCAGGTCTTCTGGGGTCGGTGCCGCGAACCAAGTCCGTGGGTGCGCCTTCCCTTTAGAGATGTCCTCTGCGTCCATCCACTGGATCGCGTAGAGCCGTTCCTGCCAGATATCTTCTTCACGCGGGCGGATATCGCTGATCTGCCAAGGACGAAGACGATTTTGATTTGTCCCGTTCTCGTCACGGTAGTCCCCACGGATCTCCTTGATAGCAATTCCAAGTTCATCTCCTAAAATTGGATGATAAACTCGCTGGTCCCGCACCGTCCCCTTCAGGGCTTCTTTCATTTCGGCTTCGGAAACGTCAGTTAGAATTTGAATATCATAACGCTGATTCACATGGTCAGGTACCAATCTACCAATAACATTTCGCTTAGTTGAAATTACCCAGGACGGTGACAAGGGCACCATCCATCCCGTTCTTGGACAACGTATTTCAAGGCAGTAGAGATAAACTTTAGCGCGGTTTCCATCCGCATCATGCTCAACACCCATTGTAGTAATTTCCGCATCAATACAGGACGCTATGGTTTCCTGTTCTGCCTTGATACGTTCTTGTTCTTTCTGATCCGCGCCAACGATATTGAAGGATCCCCAAGTCAACATACAAGCGACAGGATTAAGATCCGAAGCGTAAACGTCACAGCCGACCCGTGCGGCCTCAAACGGAATCTGACCAGATCCGCTAAACGTATCCGCTAGCTTAGGTCTGCGGCCAAATCGCATGATCCCAAGCTGTTCGACTAGCTCATTTATAGAACTGGCATCCGTTCCTAGATGAGCATTTACCTCGTCCCATAACCCGTCCAACAGATCATTTTCAGAGATTTCTTCGGGCCTCTTCACCTTGTCGAGACGCTCTCCATATGGAAGGGCCATAAACGCCTTAGCAATACGCCTCTGGCGCTCCCTATCAGGAAGATCGTCTCTCCAACGCATCGCACGTCCCGAATAGTCAATCACTTGGCTAGCATGATCCGGGAACAGCCGGCTAAATGCCGCAGGCCCATCGACAAAACGCCGTCCGAAGGTCTCGTCCGCCATACCCATCAGCTTCTGGAAGATTTCGACATCCCGCTCCAGGTCATTGGTCGCTGGCAGGAGGGCGGCGAGCACGCAAGCGCGAGTAAGAATGAGCGGTTTGCGTCCCTTCCAATAAGACCCCAGGCCAGTCAGGGTCTGCCCAGATCCCGCATTGCGCTCTTTCTGGGTCTCGGCCGAGATCTTCGCTGTTGGCCACGCCTTCTCGATCAGGGACGCGGTGTCTCGCAGGCTGAAAGGAACAACTGCGGTCTTCTCAGGTGCGGTCACATTCATCGTCAGTCCTTAAAGCTTGCCGAACAGGTCAGGGGCCTTTTCAGCCGGTGTGGTGGGGCGCGGTCGGCGGTTGCTTTTTGGCCCCTCCTCCTCGTCCCGGATCAGCGCGTGTCGGATCGCAAGCCGCCACCCTGTCCGGGGGCTATCCCACTCTCCCCCATCTCGGTCGATCTGCTGGAAGAGCCACCAAAGCTCCTCCGGCCGGTGCGAGGACCATCGGGTGAAAGCGATCGCCGCCTCGTTCGGGGTAGCGTCCTCGATCGCCCAAGCGAGCACGCAAAGTTCCCGACCAAGGATTCGCTCGATACGGTTGTCCCCGGTATTGAACCGGGAGCCCTTGAGCTCTTTTTCCTTGAGCCGCCGGTTAAGGTGCGATTTTACCCCTTCGGCCACCTGGCGCCAGGTATCGCGCTGGACAGCGACCCGGCACAGACGCTGAGCCGAGGTGCCGACTGCGGCGGCGCCGAAGTCCTCCCAAACCTCCACCGGGTCCGCCCGCCCGGCCGGGATGCGGACCTGGAATTGGTGCGGGGCCATGTCGTTCGGGACCCCAAACCCATGGGTGATCAGCTTCTCCGCCATCAGGCCTCCTGCTCCACATCCTCAACAGGGATGTCGATCCCAACCTGGGTCGCGAAATCCTTCATGCTGTACCCGTCTGGAAAGTCTGCCTCCCGGAACCGGAGCTGCACCTCTGCGTCGGGTGCCCCAAGCGCGCCGCGAAGCCCCTCGATCATGGTCTCAATGTCCTGGCCGGAGAGGGCGACGTCTCCGCCGCTTCGAACCCTAAGGCTCCTCTCCCCCTCACCGACGGTGACGCTGACCCCGTGGAAGGTGACGTTCTCCTTACCCTTGGTGGCTCTCACCACCCGGAGAACCTCCCCCTTTGTGGCGAACTGAAAGTCTCGTTTCGCCTTCGCGGGTCGATCATCGATGATCGTCTTCGTGGCGCCGACCGCATCGAAGTTGAACCGCTTCTCGGCCCAGACGCTCCCCTTGGAGGCGTAGACGTAGAGGGTGCTCTTCTGACGCCCGTCAATCTCAATCGGAGTCCCGTCATAGACGGCTCCATCCTTGGGGTTGATGCCCGTTACGTTCCATCGCAGCTCCGCCTCCGGGCGGGCAGTTAGCGTCACGCGCCACATCCCTGCGTTATCACGCCGCTCATGGGTGATGGTGATCGACCCTGCCCACCGGTAGGGTTCCGACAGCTCCCGGGTCTCTGGGTTGCGGGCCTGAAACCACAGCTCCACCTCGGTCGTCTTGTGGGTCCGTTCGGTGATGATGTCGCCCGCCTCGAGCCCCTCGCGACTCGTCGCAACAAGTACTTCCGGGGTCTTGCCCGCGTTCGAGACTGCCAGCTCCAGCTCGCTTTCCCCTATCGTCTCGTCTCCACCGATCCTTGTTACCCGGATCAGGGGCTGCGGCGGGGGCGGGTTCTTGTCTACGTAACCGTTCTCCTCGACCCAACGCCCGTCTGCGAGGGCCGACGCCTTGATCTCCTCCATTCCTTTCGGGGGTAGCCAGATCCAGCGCGGGTTCGATGCAGCGCGTTCAAGTACGTCCGACCAGCGGGTTCGGGACTGGCCATCTGGGAAAAGCTGATCCTCGCATCGCTGTATCAACCCGTCCATTCGCTCGGGATCCAGATCAACCAGTTTCTTTGCGCCGCCACCGGACAACGCCGCCTCAACAGCTTTCTCTCCCTGAATGATCCCTTTATCTTGGAAGTGCCCTAGGTCAATCCGGGCGCTCTTCAACTCTTTAGTCTGCGGGTACCAAACGACATTGAACAGGCTCTTGACGGTCGAGTTGAACCCGATCTCAGTCGTTTCCTGCTCGCTTTCCAATTCCTTCTGGTGACGAGGCGTGTCTGCCACGATTGTTTTCACGGCTGCGATAGCGAGGAGGCGACGCACGCTATCATCCGCGCTCGCCATCTTCGAGCCGTCACCCGCGACGACGCAGAACGCGTTTTTGTAGACTACGTTGTCAAAGAAACGGGCTGCAGACGAAGGCGGTGACTTTGCGTCAGGTGATAGGACCAAGCAAGTCCGCTTTGACGGAGTCAGGTTGATATCATCGACCCGGGGTAGGACGACCAGCTCAGAATAGGCCAACTTAGAGATGGGCCGGAAGATGTCCGTCAAGCGACGGCGCATCTCGTCATCGACTCTATCCTGGGGGATCTTCCCAACCTTATCCTCGATTTGTTTGCGGACGTTGGCGACGTCGGAGAAATACCATCGGTCTCCATCTCTATTGTGCAAGTACCAGCAACGGTCCCGAAGCTGTTCAAACGCCTCTATGAAACGGGTGGGTTCCTTTCCGGGGGCGACTAGGTATTCGATCACGGTATCGCGGGGCAAACCCCGTATCCCGTCGGTATTGTCCGAAAGCGACGAGATGAAGAGCAGGGTCGCCACCTGGGACGCGGCCCGGTCGTTCCGGTCCCCATCAATCCCTTGCGCGTGCGCGGATCCATCCGTGTCATAAACGTCGCTGGCGAGCGCGGATTCGAGTGACCGTTCAATCTCTTTAACCTGATCTCGGGTCTCTTGGTCTGCAAAGTCCAGATATTGTGCTCCGATCAGGAACACTTCCTCCTGGTCTTTACTCGCCCAGACTCCACGCATCAGGTTCGCTGTAAACTGGATCAACCCACGGGTTTGACGAAATTTCTCATTCTCTTTGAAGAGGCTTAGAATATCTTTGTAGCTCGGATGGAACGGGTAAGATCCGACAATTTCATCCGCCATTTGCTCAGCGGATTTACCAAGGGCCCGACCACGGACCGCTTCTTGGTATGTGGCCAGATAGGCTTCTGTAATCCGCCCCACCTCAGCGCCTTCCGGGTCGGGTAGCTTGGTGAAGAGGCGTTTGCGCAGGATGTCGTAGATTTCGCCAGTATTAAGGTCGACCGGAGTAATGGATTTAGCGCCCCGGCTCGTCTCCTTCTGAAGGTCCGCAAGCTGACCACCAAGAACTCGGCGCGCCTCATCATAGGCAGCGTCCAGTGAGGCCACGACGACTACGCAGCACTTCAACTTCATCGCGGCGGAGAATAAGTTAGCGATCGAGTACTTCAGTAGGTCCAAAAGGGTGCCCTGACCCACCGTTTTTGTATGTGCCATTGCAAGGTACGGAGGCAGCTCGTCGAGCATTATTAGTGTAGGCTTATCTCCGATCAGCCGGATCCAGTCTCCCTCGCTCATCTCCTTCGGTCCGTTAACCCAGTGGTCTCGGAATGCTTCTACCTGGCCGAGCTGCTCGGCAATGTCTCCCCAGATGAAGTTCCTCACATCCCGCCCGTTGACGGTAGCAATTACGGCCGACTCATCGCTCATCCCAGCCGTGATCGCAGATGGGAGCTCGTCTTTCAGCTCTGGGAACCGTGCCAGGAGACCAAGGGCGATCATGTTATGGGTCTTACCGCCGCCCATCGCCTGGCGGAGTTCGAAGACTGCCTGCTGGCTCTGCCCGGCAAGCCGTTTTAGAGCGCCGCGCAAGAATTCCGACATGCCGCTGGTCACATGGTTCCGGGCATAAAAGCATCGTGCGTCAGAAATGTCAGCTTCCCCGATCGAGGAAAGATGCTCCACCTGCTCGGACCGGCTCATCGAGAATACGTCAGGGCTTATGTCGCAAAGCGTGGTGACCAGAGGAATGTTGTATCCCGGACTCATGGATGCTCCTCAATTATACGTTCTGTTGCCCAAGTTGCAGGATCAGGATCATATCCTAACCAATGGCCTGTTGCCATTCGGCTCTTGTAAGGTCGTGCATGGAGAGAATTGGACTTGCCCCGAAAAAGTGGAGGGATTTTCTGATAGCGTTTAACGCAACAGGAGGACCCGATGGGCAAACGAGAGCGACGATGGAGGCAGGGCCACCTTTGCAAGCCTTGGCTGAAATGGTTGCTGGCAACTATTCCTCACGTCAAGGGCGGCATTACCGACCGGCCGACCCAACTGCTTGGCACAACTACACGCGATAAGGAATGCACGACCGATCGACGGCAATGCCGCTAAAGCCCCCGGCGCTCAAAAGTTGGCGCACAATATCCTCAGTGCCCTCCTCGGCGGTTGGCCCGACCGTAATGCGCCTCAAGGCCGCACCGCGACTCTTCCAGTCAAACTCGCGATAGCGGCAACCGGAGTGAGGTTTCAATTTAACCGGCGGGGCCGCTTGATCACCACGAAACACCTGGAGGAATCTGTATTCTTGCTCGTCAGCGTAGCCTTCTTGTTTGAAAAACAGGCTGCACCGAAGCGAGTGCACCGCCAAACTCAACAAGAGGTCCTTAATGTAGCTGCGAATTTGCTCACTCGAGAGAACACGTCCGCGTGGCAGCGATATAAGCGGAAAGGCGGACGCTATGATCTTCCTAAGCATGTCTCTCAGCTTTGCATCATCATAGGCGACTGGAAAGGTGCTGTTATTGCCTACCGGGGAGCTATCTAGATGCTTTGTGTAAATTTCCTCGAGCAACGAGCCGTCAAACTCCAGAGCAACTCCTCGACCGTCCTCCGCATAGGCATCCCACATGGCGAGATTATCTCCGGCCTTACAGAGCGAGCAGGTGAAGAGATGTGCCACCACCTCGATGCCACCCGGCGATAACAGCGCCGCGAATTGGTCAGAGAACAAATGGGTTTCAGGGAGCCCGGATTCCGCCATTAGGCGCAAAATCTCGACGGCATGGGCAACCCCATGTTTGAGCTCTAATCGGTCATTCATCGTGAAAATGTCGCCGACCCATAGAGCGCCGCTCGACAGGATGCCTTCGAGAGCTTTCCTGTTTGTATAATGATAGAGGGCCGACGGCACAGGTTCCGTCTCTAGGTTACCGATGAAGTTGATCGTGATAGCTTCGGCAGCTTCATTGAAGCGTTCGAGCGCATCCGCCATATCACCAGGAACCTCGTTTTTTACGACGAATGTGGCGGCGCGTGTTTGATTTGTTACTTCGCTCAAATAAACACCCTTTTGATCTCGTCGACGCCGTCAGAAGCAACCAAGTCGTTCACTGTTGGGCCAGACAGAAATCTTGGATATATGCAAAGCGTCGCGTCCGCCCAGAACCGCTCGGCCTCGTATACATGCCCTATTTCGCACCGCAAATTGTCCGCTCGGATTATACAAACGACCGAGAGAAACGTGCACAGAATGGTCAGAATCGAATGCTTTTATGGAATGCCCTTAGCCAGAACGCTATCCTAAAACCAAAACTGCTTTATTGCTTAAGTAATGCTATTTCATAGAATTTCCTGTCAAACAGATGCTCTCCAGAACCCATACCGCCCGAAAATTCCAAAGGTTCTGTATGGGATGAGTTTCATGGAACGTCCCGCAAAACGGAACTTCTAGAGTTTCCGCCTGCCCCAGAAATCTCACAGAATAACAAATCTCTGACATTCCGCAGCAACCTCTTGAGATCATTGCGGCACGGCTGTGCCCACAAATCACCGCCGTCATAATATCCCACAAACCGCAACGCCCAAGCAGATTTTCTGGGATTAGCCCCTGCCCTGCCAGTT
>JBIHZT010000165.1:0-7247 GCA_044240265.1 Luteolibacter sp.
ATCGGGGCTTTCTTCAAGGGAGTCTTCAGCTGCAAAACCGGATTTTCGGGACCGCCGATTTTCTCGCTGCTTTTCTACGGGACCGCCGTCGTTCTCTATCACGCTTGGGGCTGGTTGAAGGAGCATCGCGAACACTTCGCCACCCACCTCGCCCGCTCTCCACTGGAGCCGGTGCTGCATGGCGTGATGTTGTTCCTGATTCTGACCAATCCCGGCGCACCACGAGGGTTTATCTATTTTCAATTTTAACCGGTAGGGCGAATCCGGCCCGGTCCGCCCACTTCACCTTCTCCCGCCGGAGGCTGTTCTTTCTCTTCTCATTCTCCACGCAACCACACCGCCATTCGGCGAGAAAGTGGGTCCGGCGGGCCGCCGGCCCCTACCATTCATCATCCCATGCGCTATTTTGTCCTACTCACGCTCACACTCGCCGCCTGCTTCGGCGTGCAGACGCTGGCGTTGCACTCGGTTGGCGGAAAGACCAACAAGAGCGAATCGAACTTTTTCTCCTCGGTGGCCCGCATTCAGTCCGGAATCCTTGGAAATCCTGAAATCATGCTGCTCGGTTCCTCGATGACAGGCCGTCTCCCGGACCGGAACCAAGGCTTTGCCGGCGTGACCAATCTCGGCTGCGACGGGGCCAGCGCGGCGGAAACCCTGCGGGCCATGGATCAAGGAAAACTTCCCGTCGCGCCCGTTCTCATCATCGAGGGCAACACGCTCTATCGGGCGAGCTCCGGCACACCGAGCGAAATCGCGCGGGCGATCGACTCCCCGTGGTTTCAGGTCGGCGGCAGAATTCCCAACCTCAGCGCCACTGCCCGGCCGACGGCATTTTTCTACAGTCGCCTTCTGGCACGCAAGATCGGCCAGGGTGGAAAGGATTCGGCACTGCCAATCCAACCCACCCGTTTCCCTGAGAAGTTGAGCGGTCCGCTCCCCCCGCTCAACGAGTCCGAGTCGCGGTTGATCGATGAACTTACTGCCGTGATCAAGCGCCTGGAGAAGCGGGGCAGCCAAATCCTAATCACCGTGCTGCCGCCGGGAAACTCGGCGGACTCGCCGCATGTCCGCCTGCCAGCGGCACTTGCCATCCGTACGGGGTTGCCTTTCTGGAATCTGGCAGCCAGTTTTCCCTCAGGACAGATTCATTTCACCGACGGGGTCCACATGGACCCATCCAGTGCGGCGGCAGTCATGAACACCCTATTGGAATCCATCCGGCACCCATGACCCAACGCACCACAGAATCCGCGCCCCACTTACTGCAGGTCTTCAACCAATATCTCGAACAGGGAGGTGAGGAAGTCTGGGTCAATCAGATGCTGCGATTGGGTGGCGATGCCTTCGTGATCGACGACCTGAGGTTTCACAGCGGTGCCTGGATGGGCCGGGGCGCGCCGTCGCGCTTGAAACAGGCAGCCCTGCTCTGGAACCACCCCGAGGCCCGGCAGCGCTTGCGGGATGAAGTGACAAGGACCCGTTCCGACGCGTTGTTGTTCCACAACCTGGTTCCGGTGGCCTCTCTGGGCATGTATGAGGAAGCAGGGGAACTGGATTTACCGGTGATCCAATACATTCACAATTTCCGCCCATTCAGCCCGTCAGGCACCATGTGGATGCGCGGCTGCGTCAACGCAGCGGCATTGCAGGGCAACCCATGGCCGGAAGTCTTGGGCAGGGCCTGGGAGCGCTCGTTTCTTCGCACCTTTCTCCTCGCGATGTATCAGAAACGCCTCCTTCGCAACGGCAATCTCGACGTGGTCAAACGTTGGATCGCGGTTTCCGATTTCATGCGGGAAAAATTCATCGAGGGTGGAATCCCGGCCGACCGCGTAATCACGCTTCGCCATTGCTGGCAGGCGAATCCAAATTTCAAACCGGCGGAAGAAGGCTCATACTACCTGTTTCTGGGAAGATTGGTTCCAGAAAAAGGCATCGGCACCTTGCTGGACACCTGGGAGCTGTTGGAAAGACGGCTGGGTCCGACCTGTCCCCGTCTGATCATCGCCGGCAGCGGCAGCGAGGAAGCCCGCAGCCACGCAAGGGCAAACCGCATGAACCGGGTGACCTGTGTGGGATTCGTTTCCGGGACCGTGAAGGAAGACCTGGTCCGGGGTTGTCGCGGCCTCATTGCGCCGTCCATCTGGTGGGAGCCGCTGGGACTCATCGTGCATGAGGCCTACGACTCCGCCCGCCCGGTCCTGGCCGCCCGCTCCGGCGGCCTGACCGAAACCGTGATCGAGGGCGTCACCGGCTTCCTTCACAATCCGGATGACGCGGAACAACTCGCAGACGATGTGGAGAAACTTGAAGCGCTCGGCCCCAAGGGCCGCGCGGAGATGGGCCAGCGCGGGCGCGAGTGGCTTCTGGAAAACGCCTCGCCGGAAGAATGGCGCGAGCGATTTGTGAATATCGTCCGCGAAGCGGTAGCCCGGTAGGGCGGTTGCCTGCGGCTCGGTGCTTCGGTGCTTCGGCAGATCAGCAACTCGGAAAAAAAGCGAAAGCACAGCGCAAAGCCCCTCCGCTGCCTCCATTAACTCCTGTGAAAAAATCTGAATCAAAGAGTCCCGGCTTTGCGTCCCTTTGCCACCTTCCGCTCGCCCCTGGCATAGTCTAACGACGCCGGGTGCCTTTGACTCCGTTTCCCTACGTCCATGCCAACAGGCTTCGCCCAATTTGAAGTTCGCTAGCGCTCTCAGAGCATTGCGGTTCAAATTCTTCTCTTCCACATCGACGCTCACAGAGCGCCGCTACAAGCCATCCAAAATTCAAAAACTCGCCCCGGCAAAGCTGGGAGCGGCGGCGGATCCAAAATCTATTTCGTCCCAGTAGGCCCACTTCCATCCCGAAAACGAGCTGCCATTGGCAGGCGAACGCTTGGCACTTCTATTTCCAGTCGTTCCGCCGCGACACCCTCACGGCCTTGACGATCAAAGTATTTCAGCCCATCCTTCCCTAGTGAATACGACCATGGACACTCTCACCTTTCCGGCCACAGTTCCTGAAAGTTTTGAAAGATCGATCGAAATGACCCGTTCCGAACTCGATCACCACCTGCGCCTCATGGCAGCGTTGAAAATGTTCGAGCTCGGACAAATCAGTAGCGGAAAGGCCGCGGAACTCGCTGGCATGTCCCGGGTTGACTTCTTTCAAACCTGCTCCCGCTACCACGTATCCATCTTCAATTACTCTGCCGCTGACGCGGAGCATGAAATTCGCAGCGATCTTCAAACTTTTTCCTCGCTCGCGAAGCCATGATCCTCGTTTGCAACGCAGGGCCAGTGATAGCCTTGGCGAAGATCGACCGCTTGCCCTTGCTGCGGGATCTTGCTGCTACGGTGTTGATTCCTGAAACCGTGTTCCATGAAGTGCTGGCCAAGCCAGGGCTTGATGCTTCACGTATCCATGCTGCCTCAGGGAATTTCCTACGCGTATGCCCGCCACCAGAAACCATTGATCCTGCGGTTCACTTTGCATCACGTAACCTCGACGCCGGAGAAAAACAGGTGATCGCTCTCGCGTCATCCATCCCTCCTCCCGTCACCGCCGTGCTTGATGACGCAGCGGGCCGCCGTGTAGCGTCGCAAATTGGACTCCCGATGCTTGGATTCATCGGGCTATTACTCGTCGCCAAACAACGACAGTTCATCAAATTGATAGGCCCTCTCCTCGAACAAGCCAGGAGTGAAGGTTATTGGTTGTCCGATGACTTGATCGACATCGCAAAGTCGCTCGCCAAAGAGTGATCGGAGGAAATCGCGAGCCGCCGGTCCCTACCTCTTTAAAACCATCGACCCGGCTCCGCGTCCCTTTGCGACCTCCGCGCCTTTGCGGTTCAAACATCTTCTCTTGCACCACGCAACCGCACCGCCATGCGGCGGACAAGTGGGCGAATCGGGCCGAGTCCGCCCTACCATTCGACTCAACAAGCATGAACCGCTCCATCCACTGGCTCATCCGCCAGCTCAAGCGACTCCGCAACCTGTGGTTGCGCAAGGTCACTTGGCGGCGCTACGACATCGCCCCCGGCTTCCACGCGGGCCGCGGTGTCGTGCTGTGGGCGAAATCCCATCTGAGCATCGGCGAGAATTGCTACATCGGCCGAGAATCCCAGATCGAGTGCGACGCGCAGATCGGACACCACGTGATCATGGCCAACCGGGTGGCTTTCGTAGGACGCTACGACCACAACTACCAGCAAGTCGGCACGCCCACCCGCCTCGCCAAGGAGATCCGCGATGACGACTACGACTGGAAGGGCCTGGGACTCAAGGCCGTGGTCGGCGATGACGTCTGGATCGGCTATAGCGCGGTCATTCTCAGTGGCGTGACCATCGGCGAGGGTAGCATCGTGGCATCCGGCTCAGTCGTCACCAAGGACGTGCCGCCGTATGCGATCGTCGGCGGAAATCCGGCACGAATGATCACCGAGCGTTTCACCGATCCGTGGGATTTGCAGATGCACCAGCTGGCGATCGCCGCAAGACGCCGCCTCGCCGAGCAGAGACGAGGGTAGGGTTCCACCGCCGGGGGAACCGGTGAAAAGGAGGCGAACGGTCGAGCCCAAGGGGGGCGTTCCGGCTTTTCTTGGGCGGCGCGTTCTCATCTCTTTCGCCTGCGCTCTCGGCGAGAGCGCCCTACCTTGCCGCGCGTTCGCATCTCTTTCGCTGGCGGCCCCGGCGGTGCCGCCCTACCCTGCGTTCACATCTCTTTCGCCTACCTTTCGTTCATCATGCAACCATCCAGGCAACACCTTCCCCATGAGATTCCTTCTTGGATTGATCCGACTCAGGAGGCATTTTTCATCACGATCAACTGCCAGCCCCGGGGAACGAACCATCTGGCAAAACCAGAAATATGGGAAGCGATCCTCGATTCCGTGAACTTCCGCGAACAACGTGGAGACTGGCACTGGAGATTGATCCTCGCCATGCCGGACCATCTTCACGGGATTGTCACCTTTCCCCAGCAGTTTCAGATGCGGAAGGCGGTCGCCGATTGGAAACGCTGGCTCGCCACCCGGGAAGGCATCCGCTGGCAGGACGGATTTTTTGATCATCGCCTGCGGTCGTTGGAGAGTGCGGAACAAAAGGCGGATTACATCCGACTGAATCCCGTGCGTGCGGGATTGGTCGAGGATCCCGCCCAGTGGTCTTACCGCAGGGATTGGAAAGAATTGTGACGAAGGGGTACTGAAGGGTGTTATGAAGGTAGGGTTCCACTGCCGGGGGAACCGGCGAAAGGGGAGCGAACGAAAGGTAGGGTTCCACCGCCGGGGGAACCGGTGAAAGGGAGGCGAACGGTCGAGACCAAGGGGGACGTTCCGGCTCTTCTTGGGCCACGCGTTCTCATCTCTTTCGCCTGCGCTCCCGGCGGTAGCGCCCTACCACGCGTTCTCATCTCTTTAGCCTGCGCTCTCGGCGAGAGCGCCCTACCTTGCCACACGTTCTCATCTCTTTCGCCTGCGGCCCCGGCGGTGCCGCCCTACCCTGCGCTCTCGGCGAGAGCGCCCTACCTGCCGACTCCCAACCCATGCCCTCCGTCCTCATCATACAGGAGCATCTGCCCGCCTTCCGCGTGCCGTTCTACCAGCGGCTGCGTGACGAACTCGGAACTCGCGGCGTCGATCTCAAACTGGTATATGCCCCCAACCAGCGGAACACCTTTCTCAAGGGACAACTCGAATGGGCGTCCGCCTTGCCGATCCGCTGGTGCGGCCCCCTCGCTTGGCAACCGGTGCTCGGCCTCGCCCGCACGGCCGATCTCGTCATTGTCCAACAGGAGTCCAAATACGCCGTCAACCCAGTCCTCCAACTGCTCGCCAAATGCGGCGGAACTCCCGTCGCCTACTGGGGCCACGGCCGGAATTTCCAGACTCCTGTCAGCACCGGTCCGAGCTCACGCTTTAAGAACTTCCTGGCCACCAAGGTCCACTGGTGGTTCGCTTATAACGACCTCAGCGCCGAGGTGGTGCGTGGACTCGGATACCCGGAAAACCGTATCACCTCGGTCGGCAATGCCATCGACACCACCGGCCTGATCGAGCGCAGGAAATCCCTCTCCGTGCAGGAACTCGCCGCCGTGCGTTCCGAGCTGGGCATCCATTCCGAAAACGTCGCGGTTTTCACCGGCGGACTCTATCCCAACAAGCGGATCGACTTCCTGCTCGATGCCGCCCTCCTGATCCGCAAGGCGATTCCAGACTTCGAGTTGATTGTCATCGGTGATGGCCCGGACCGGCATCTCGTCTCCGCCGCCGCTAACCACCATCCATGGATTCACGACCTCGGCCCGAAAAACGACAAGGACAAGGTTCCCTACTGGGCTCTCGCCAAACTCCTGCTGATGCCGGGACTCGTCGGGCTGGTGGTGGTGGACTCCTTCGCGCTGGGCGTTCCGCTTGTCACCACCGATTTCCCTTATCACAGTCCGGAGATCGACTACCTGAAAAACGACATCAATGGTCTCGTTGTTCCGTGCGGCCAGTCCACCGGAGCCTATGGTTCCGCCGTCGCCGAACTGCTGGCCGATCCGGCACGCCTTGACCGGCTGCGCGCCGGAGCCCTGGCTTCCGCCGCCGAACGCACCATCGAGAACATGGCCTGCAACTTCGCAGATGGTGTCGTTCGCGCACTTGAGATGCCAGCCACCTGACGATCTGAATATCCCCTCACCGCTCTTTTCCCGGCATGCCCACACCCCTTCGCCTCCGCATCTTGATATCCGCTTACTACTGCTCCCCCTACCGGGGAGGCGAGTCCGCGGTCGGCTGGCGTGTCGCTACCGAGCTCGCAAAACATCATGACGTGACGGTGATTTGCGGCGATATCTCCCCCGCCGCCCCGACTGCCGCCGACCATGAGCGCTACCGAAAGGAAAACGGCCTCACGCCCAATCTCCAAATCATCCATATTCAGGCAAAAGGCATTTCGCGAATGATTCACCGGCTCCATCGCCTTCCAGGCCTTTGGTTTCTTTTCTACGAGGCCTACCGCCGCTGGCAGCTCCAAGCACTTGAAACCGCACGTGGCTTGCATCGCGAGCATCCATTCGACGTGGCACACCACCTCAATGTGATCGGATTCAGGGAGCCCGGCTATCTCTGGCAGCTTGGGATTCCTTTTTTCTGGGGGCCTATTTCCGGAGCGCCCATGGTTCCACCATCTTTTCTCCGCGACTTCAGTTCCAAGGAAAAGTTCCGCTGGGGGAGCCGCAATCTTCTCAACAAGTGGCAGATCCGCCAT
>JBIHZT010000167.1:0-7232 GCA_044240265.1 Luteolibacter sp.
TGGAAATCGATGGGCGGACGCATCGGCTACTCCGCGGCCACCGGCATCGCGGTGATTCTTCTAACCACCTTCGGCATCGTTTCGGTGATGCTCGCGCTGATTCCCACCATCGCGATCCTGCCGATCCTGCTGTTCATCGGCATGCTCATCGGTTCGCAGGCCTTCCAGGAAACGCCCAAGCGCCATGCGCCCGCCATCGTGCTCTCGCTCACCCCGCACCTGGCGCACTGGGCGGTCACGCTGATGACCGGCGCGCTCGCTGGCTCTGGCACGATCCTCGCCACGCTCACTCCGGAGAAAAAGGCAGCGCTCTTCGCCGCCATGAAAAACGAGGGGGTCATGTTCCACGGCCTGGAAATCCTCGGTGGCGGCTCCATCCTCGGTGGCCTGATCCTCGGCTCGATTGCGGTGTTCATCATCGACCGGAATTTCATGAAGGCCGGCGCGTTTTCCGCCGCCGGCGCGGTACTGACGTTCTTCGGATTCATGCACGGTGACCGGCTGGGCATCGGCCAGAGCCCCACCGTCGCTGTCAGCTATCTGATCATCGGCGGCCTGTTGATCGCCGCCTCGAAGTTCGCGGTCGTCGAGCCACTCGAATTGGAACCCGTGGAGGCGATCCATCATGCCAACTCGAGCAAATCCACCCCCGCTCCCGAAATGGAGAACCCCGGCGTGCTGGCGAAATCCTAACCATTCATCGACATGCCTCACGTCGAAGCAGATCCCTACCCGTGGCCTTGGAACGGTGACCTCCGTCCCGAGAATACCGCCTTTCTTGTCATCGACATGCAGACCGACTTCTGTGGTCCGGGCGGTTACGTGGACAAAATGGGTTACAATCTTTCCCTCACCCGCGCGCCAATCGAGCCGATCAAGGCGGTATTCGCAGCGACGCGGGCGAGGGGATTCCACATCATCCATACCCGCGAGGGTCATCGTCCCGATCTATCCGATCTGCCGCCGAACAAGAAGTGGCGTAGCGAGCGGATCGGCGCGGGCATCGGCGATCTTGGCCCCTGCGGCCGCATCCTTGTCCGTGGCGAGCCTGGCTGGGAGTTGATTCCGGAGCTCTCGCCGCACGATGGCGAGGCGGTGATCGACAAGCCCGGCAAGGGATCATTCTACGCCACCGATCTGGACTTGCTGCTTCGTGGAAAGGGCATCCAGAACATCGTGCTCGCCGGCATCACCACCGACGTCTGCGTTCATACGACCATGCGCGACGCGAACGACCGCGGTTACGAGTGCCTTCTTCTATCCGATTGCACGGGAGCCACCGACCATGGTAACCACCTCGCCGCCTTGAACATGATCAAGATGCAGGGCGGCGTCTTCGGGGCCGTGGCCGACTCCGCGGCATTCATCAATGCCATCACCTAAGAACCCGGAAATGACCAATCCAACACCGCTCGCTCATCCGCCTTTCGCCCATTTGGAGTTGAGAAATCTTTTTCACATCGGCGAGCATCCTGAGAGCGTTTCCTGGCAGCCGTTCCGCCCGGGTGTCGAGATCCACCGTCTCTATGGCGATGGTCTCACGGGGCCTAACGCGGCGCTGATCCGATTTCTCGAAGACTCGGGAATTTCGCTGCACGTCCATGAAGGTTACGAACATATTCTAGTCCTGGCGGGTCGTCAGAGCGATGCGAACGGGACCATCGAGGCGGGAACGCTGCGTGTGCATCCACCAGGCACCCGGCACAGCGTCATCGGCGAGGCGGGCTGCATCGTGCTGGCAATTTACGAAAAGTCGGTCCGTTTCGAGTGATGTCCGCAGAAAACCCGGTCCTACTCGCCGTCAACGGCACCTTGATGCGTGGTCTGGAGCTCAATCCCAACCTGCTAGCCGCCGGTGCGGTCTTTGTGGGTGAGGACGCCACGCTTCCGGTCTATCGTCTCTATTCCATCGGCGACCGACATCCCGGCATGGTGCGTGTGGCGACCGGCGGCGCTGCCGTGGCCGTCGAGCTCTGGGCCGTGCCGCCTGCGGGCCTGGCGGAGATTCTACTCAAGGAACCGGCGGGTCTCAGCATCGGTAAAGTCTCGCTGCGAAGTGCTGGAGAGGTGCTCGGCGTCATTGCCGAACCCATCCTCTGCGAAGGGCAGCTCGAGATCACCGGCTTCGGCGGTTGGCGGGCGTATGTTTCGGCGGCCGGGAGTAAACGCCCGGAGTAAGGTTGTCCCGCCTTGTCCCGCCATGGTTTCCGCGATAGCCTCGCGGAAATCCCATGAAATCCGTGATCTCCCACCCTGACGCCATGATTTTCTCGGAAGCGCGCATCACCCGTCTGGCCGAGACGATGGCCATCCCGGCGGATGAACTGACAGCCCTCATCGGTGAGGGCGAGTCGCATTTCTATCCGACTGGATCCTATCTCTTCCACGAGTCAATGCCGCGGCTGTGGATGGGGATTGTGGAAGAGGGGGAGGTGGAAATCATCCGGGGAAACCACGGACACACGACCCGTCTGGCGACGCTCACGCGGGGCGCGGCGTTCAGCGAGGGCGTGTTGCTGGACGATTTGCCGCACTCCGCATCGGGCGTGGCGCTCACCGATGTGAAGGTCCGTCTTATCCCGCGCGCCGTTTTCGAACGCATCCGCGCGGAGCAACCGGAGGTCTTCTATCGCATGGTCGGCCACATCGCGCGGCGGCTGAGCACGCGTCTGCAAGCTGCCAACCAGCTCTATGTTTCCGGCGTCTCCCCGGTGGTCGCCACCTGGCGCAAGGAGCACGACTCGCTGGGTGAGCGCGAACTGCCGGATACCGCTTACTATGGCGTGCAGACGCTGCGCGGCATGGAGAACTTCCCGATTTCCGGCATCCCGCTCCATCACTTCAGTCACTTCGTCCGCAGCCTGGCCTTTGTGAAAAAAGCCGCCGCCATGGCGAACAAGGATCTCGGCGTGGTCAGGCCCGAGCGCGCCGATGCCATCATCGCCGCGTGTGACGAGATCATCGCCGGGAAGTGGCATCAGCATTTCACCATCGACATGATCCAGGGCGGAGCCGGCACCTCGACGAATATGAATGCGAACGAGGTGATCGCCAACCGCGCCCTCGAAATCCTCGGCCACCGGAAAGGCCAATATGAATTTCTCCACCCGAACGACGACGTCAATCGCTCGCAATCGACCAACGACGCCTATCCCACCGCTATCAAGCTCGGCGTCATTCTAACGATGCGCGACGCCACTTCCGCCCTGCGCGAGCTGAGGGACGCGCTCGTCATGAAGGCGGAGGAATTCGCCGACGTCATGAAAATGGGCCGCACGGAAAACCAGGACGCCGTACCGATGACCCTCGGCCAGGAATTCAGCGCCTATGCCGCCACCATCAAGGACGGCATCCGTTATATCGAGCGGGCGGCGGAGGAGTTTCTCGACATCAACATGGGCGCCACCGCCGTGGGCACCGGCATCAACAGTCCGCCGGGCTATGCCGAACTCTGCACCATGCATCTCAGTGACGTGAGCGGGCTGCCGGTTAGGATTGCGGAGAACCTCGTGCAGTCCACCCAGGACAGCGGCCCGTTTTCCCTGATGAGCGGCGCGATGAAAACCGCCGCCGTCCAGCTATCCAAAATCTGCAACGACCTCCGCTGGCTCTCGTCCGGCCCGCGCTGCGGACTTTATGAAATCCGCCTGCCGGCCATGCAGCCGGGCTCGTCGATCATGCCCGGCAAGGTGAATCCGGTCATCCCGGAAATGGTCAGCCAGGTCTGTTATCAGATCATCGGCGCGGACGTGGCCATTTCCATGGCCTGCGAGGCGAGCGAGCTGGAGCTGAACATGGCCGAGCCCATCATCGCCTTCAATCTTTTCTTCGGGCTAACGCTTCTGAGAAACGCCGCCATCGCCTTGAATACCCGCTGCATTTCCGGCATCGAGGCGAACCGCGAGCGTTGTCTTGCCTACGTGCAGAATTCCATCGGCCTCGTTACGGCGCTCAATCCGGTGCTCGGTTACGAGCGCAGCGCCGCCATCGCGAAGGAGGCGCTGGCCACCGGGGCCAGTGTTTACAGTCTGGTGTTGGAAAAAGGCTGGCTCAGCAAGGAGGAACTGGACGACCTGCTGACGCCGGAGAAAATGACGCGGCCGCGATAGCCTCTTCCGGACCGCGGGTTTCCAAACCCGCCTGCGCAAGGAAAGCCGAAGAAGAGCGCCGGCAGGCTCAGCTCTTCGACGGCTTTTGCGCAAGCGAGTCTGGAGACACGCGGTCCGGCCCATAGGTGCGCCTGCCGGAATTTCGCCAAATTTGCGAAGCCTGCGGGCTGCGACGCGGATTTACAATTCTTCATCGATTCGATGTTGCATCCGGAGGGGCGTTGAAAAACGATAGGGCCAATTCCAGTTGATCCAACATGATTTCCCCGAAAGTATTCATCGCAGTTGATTTAGGTGCAGGCAGCGGTCGCGTGATCGCCGCGAAGACGGATTTCACCAAGCTTGAGCTTGAGGAAGTCCACCGTTTTGACAACCCGGGCACCGACCTGCCGGGCGGCTCGTTCTGGAACATCATCGGGCTTTATCGCGAAATCCTCGAGGGCCTCCGCCGCGCGGTGGAGCGGCATGGGGAAGCTATCGTCTCCATCGGCATCGATACCTGGGGTTGTGACTTCGGCCTCATCGATGCGAACGGCGAGCTGCTCGGAATGCCGCACCAGTACCGTGATCCGCGGTTCGAGGGCATGGCGGAGGCGATGCACGCGATTTTACCTGAGGCGGATGTTTACGCGCAGACCGGGATCAAGACGAATTTTTACAACAGCTCGCTCCACTTGCTGGCCGAGGCACGCAAGAAAAGTCCGGCGCTGTTGAATGCCGAGCGTTTGTTGTTCGTCCCGGACCTGTTGGCCTACTGGCTGACCGGGCGGCAGGCGGTCGAGCGGACCATCGCCTCGACTTCGCAGTTGATGGACTCCTCCACCGGCGAGTGGGCGTGGGGCGTGATCGACGCGCTGGGGCTGCCGCGGAAAATTTTCGGGGAAATCGTCGCGCCGGGCACCGTGCTCGGACCGATCCGTGAGGAAGTGGCCGGTTTCATCGGCCGGGCGGGGATTCCGGTGGTGGCATCCGCCAGTCACGACACGGCGTCGGCCGTCGCGGGCATCCCGATGAGCGGGCCGGGGAGTCTGTGGCTTTCGTCCGGCACCTGGTCGATCATGGGAGTGGAGGAGGACGAGGCGATCACCACGCCGGAGGCCTTGGCGTGCGGATTTTGCAATGAGCTGGGCGTGAATGACAGCGTTCGGTTTTTGAAGAACATCTCAGGCTTGTGGCTCATCCAGGAGTGCAAGCGCCAGTGGGAGCTCGATGGTGAAAAACTCAGCTATGCCGAGATGGCGACGCTGGCGAGTGACGCGAAACCCTTCACTGCGTTCATTGATCCGGACGATGCGAGCTTCGCCAGTCCCGGTGGCATGCCCGGAAAAATTCGCTCTTATTGCGAGAAAACCGGCCAGCCGGTCCCGCGTGACAACGGCGAGATCCTGCGCGTGGCCACCGACTCGTTGGCGCTGAAATACCGCATCGTTTATGACCACATCCGCAAGCTAACGAGCCGCGATTTCACCCGCCTTCATGCCGGCGGCGGCGGCATTCAGAACACCCTCCTCAGTCAGGCCACCGCCGACGCGCTCGGGATGGAGGTGGTCGCTGGACCGGTGGAAGCGACGTCCTGCGGTAACATCATCACCCAGATGATCGGCACCGGCCACCTGCCGGATTTCCAGGCCGGGCGGGATTTGATCCACCGCTCGTTTGAATTCAGCCTCTTCACTCCGGGGAATTCGGCGGCGTGGGAAGCCGCGTTGGTGCGGTTCAAGGAAGTTCTCCAACCCGCCTGACAGCTGGCGAAATTTCCGAACCATCCGACACTGCGGAACCTATGGAGATGTGCATTCGAAAGCCCTCTTCCTTACCTCCGCGCTGGCGGCATTCGCCGAGGCCCGGTCCAAGAGCGACGACGTGATTTATGTCGCGGTGACCGATCGTTTTTGCGACGGAGACCTCACCAATAAAGATCCCGCAGGCTGCGATCCCGCGCTTTTCGATGCCAAGCAGGACAAGCCGCCGCTCACCACCGAGTTCGGTACCGCCGCTCCGCTGCGCCTGCCGGTCCCGGCGTCCGGACTCATCATTTATAAAGGCGTGACGGCTTCCTAGCTGGGGCGTGGGATTCGTTCCGCCCGTGAAGCGAAAAACTCATGAGATGCCGAAGAGTTCCATGCAACATGGAGCAGAGCATCCATCCGCCAGCCGACGGCAGCCGAATGTGCCGCACTCTGGAGTGCCTAGTTTAAAAGCGGAGCTTTCCCTCCATCATCATCCAGACTCAAGCGATGTGATCAAGAGCGGGCCCGGTCGCCGGGCAACGCGCCACAGCGAGGATTTTTCAGCTTGGTTATCAATACCGATCGGCATCAAAGCAATTTTTGCGCAGTAGTAATTGACTTTTTCCGACCACTTGAATCACCTTCAATCCCGGAGCTTCGCGTTCCATCGACCTTCACGCGTCAACCTTTCCCGCTTCCATGCGCTCTTTGCCTTCACTCCCGGTCTCCGTCCAGGCAGGGGCTTTTTCCGGAGACATCATTCATTCATACACCCCATGAAAGTCACTTTTGATATCACCCGCATCGGCGGGCAACTCGGTAAAGTCAAATTCCGCATCGGACGCCAAACCGTGGAGCCTTTTTCCACGGCTCCGTGGTGTGACAAACCTGGCGCTGAAAAGCTCATTCCCTTGCTTCGCGAATTGAGGGGAGATTTTTTCTGCGCGCCATTTGGTGCCGGGCCGGAGTGGCGCGGTGAGGCGCATCCCCCCCACGGCGAGTCCGCCAATGGCACTTGGAAAGTGGAGTCATCCGAACCAGGGCGCCTTGTCGCCACGCTGCGGACACGCGTCCGGCCCGGCAAGATCACCAAGATCGTCGAGGCCCGCGAAGGCGAAACCAACCTTTACCAAACCCACCTGCTGGAGGGTTACAAAGGGGACATGTGCATCGGGCACCACGCCATGCTCGATTTCAAACGCAACGGCCCGGGCATCGTCTCCACGAGTAAAATCCAACTGGCGCAGGTTCTCCCGGTGTTGTTTGAGAACCCCGTCGATGGCGGTTATTCTTCGCTCAAGCCGGGCGCATGGTTCCGTCAACTCGACAACGTGCCGATGGCCGATGGCGGGAAGACTGACCTTAGTCACTTCCCTGCCCGCGAAGGCTTCGA
>JBIHZT010000168.1:0-7224 GCA_044240265.1 Luteolibacter sp.
CTCGCGCAGGACGTGGGCGGTCATCGAGGAGGTGGTCGTTTTACCGTGGGTGCCGGAAATGATGATGCCCTTTTTCGTATGAAGAATCGCGGCGAGGCACTCGGCGCGGCGGTAAAGCGGCGTCTTCGCTTTTTTGGCGGCGGCGTAGGCGGGATTCGCCGGTTTGATGGCGGAGGAATAGACGACCATATCCACCTTCTTCACGGCGGCAGCGCTGGGCGGGGATGAGAAAACCAAGCCAACGCCCTGCATCCGCTCGGTTTCCGCAGTGGTGACCTTGTCCGAGCCGCTAACCTTGTGGCCCATGCCTAGCAGCAACAACGCAAGCCCGCTCATGCCGGATCCGGCCACGCCGATGAGATGGATGTGGAGGGGATTGCTCCGGTCGGTGAGGCGTTGGCTGAGTTCGATCATGATGGCGTGAGAGTGGCTTCGATGGCGGCGCACACCCGGTCCGCGGCGTCCGGGACGGCGAGTGCGCGGGCCGCTTTTGCCATGCGCTTGTAAGTTGGCAAGTCTTGCAGAATGGAAGTCGCCAGTGAAGCGAGTTTTTCCGCGTCGAGGGCGCTTTCCTGGACGAGCACGGCGGCCCCGGCCTCGGCGAAAACCTCGGCATTCCGCGTCTGGTGGTCGTCCGCGGCGTAGGGATACGGCACTAAAATCGACGGGTGGCCGGCGATCGCGATTTCCGTCATGCTCGACGCGCCGGACCGCGCGACGACCAGATCCGCGATGGCATAGGCGGATGGCATTTGGTCGCAAAACCCGAGCACCTTGTAGCCCGGATGACCTTGAGTGATTTCGCAAACCCGTTGAAAATCCAGTGCCCCGGCGATGTGCAGCACCTGCGTCTCCGGCGGCAAGCTCGCCGCCGCCTGCGCGCTCAATTCATTCAAACGCCGCGCGCCCTGGCTGCCGCCGGTCACCACGATGGTCGGCCGCGCGGGGTCGAGTCCGAAGCGCGCCGCCGCGTCTTCGCGGGATGGCAAATGGGTGATTTCCGGGCGGACCGGAGTGCCGGTGGTGACGGTTTCGCGGTTGGGGAAAAATTTCTTCGCCGCATCCAGGCCGAGGAAAACGCGGGTGCAGAACCGGCTGGTCATCACGTTCGCGCGGCCGGGGCGGGCGTTGGAATCGTGGATGAAGGTCTTTAGTCCGAGCTTGTGCCCGGCATACACCGGCGGCAGCGAGGTGAAGCCGCCCATGCCGAGCACGGCGTCCGCCTGGAACTCGCGGATGATCGACTTGCACTGGCCGATCGAGCCCCAGAGTTTCCACAAAAACGGCAGCATCCGCGGCGAGAGCGTCGGCGGCTTGGCCACGGCGGGCACGGTTTTGAAACGAAGGTGCGTGTATTTCGCGGAGGCCTCGGAATCGACCTTCTTCTCCGAGATCAGCAGCATCACCTCATGACCGCGGGCGCGCAGGGCTTCGCCCACGGCGATTCCGGGAAACAAGTGGCCGCCGGTGCCACCACAGGCGATAAGAATTTTCAGGGATTTGGGCACGAACAAGTGGGTGAAAAGCCTGCGAGCAGGTGCTGGAAAACGTTTTCCCACACCTCTTCGGGAAAAATTAAGCAAATCTTAATTATCCGGCAATCCTCAAAACGCACCGAATCCGGGAAATTTCCAAATGATCAATCGCAGGAAATTCATGAAAACGTTCCGGAATCAGGCAGCCGCTTCCCTAGTGCTGGCCCGGCTTCGGCAGCGGCTCGTCGCCCAGGATTTTATCCAAATCCGCCACCCGTTCCCATGGGCAGCGCTTGCGTTGGTACTTTTTCCATACCACGTCGCGCAACTCGCGCCACACCGCCTCCGAGGGCGGCTTCAGGTCGGTCCACGTCGGGTTGCGCTTCTCCCGCGTCGTCATGATCGTCCACCGCGTGCCGAGATAGTTCGCCCGGTAAAAGACTTTCCCCTCATCGGTATTTTCAAACCACTCGTGACTTTCCATGGCCGGACACTGGCGGGGCGGGAAACCCGAGACAAGCGGCGAATCCGCCATCGACTCGCCACCCCCGCAAGTACATCCTCCCGCCATGGCAAAAATCGGCGAGCGCGCATCCCTGCAAATCCTCCACGAGAAAAGCTTCGGGCTCTTTCTCGACGGCGGCGACCTTGGGGAAATCCTCCTGCCGCACCGCGAAATTCCCCGTGGTTGCAGCATCGGCGAATCCCTCGATATCTTCCTCTACAACGATTCCGAGGACCGGCCGGTTGCCACGCTCAAGTCGCCCAAGGTCATGCCCGGCCAATTCGGCAGGCTGAAATGCGTGGCCGTCACCGGCGTCGGAGCCTTCCTCGACTGGGGCCTGCCCAAGGATCTGCTCGTCCCTTTCCGCGAGCAGAAAGTCCGCATGGACGTGGGCAAAAACTACATCGTCCACGTCCACGTGGATGATCAAACCCACCGCATCATCGCCTCCACCCGCATCGCCCGGCACATGGACCTCACGCCGCCCGACTTCCGCCTGGAGCAAGAAGTGGATCTCATCGTCTTCGGGAAGACCGATCTCGGCTACAAGGTCATCATCAACGGCACCCACAGCGGCCTGCTCTTCGCCAACGAGGTTTTCCAGCCACTCCACCCCGGCGAGGTACTTAAAGGCTACATCACCGCCATCCGTCCGGACGGGAAAATCAACGTCAGCCTGCACCCCGCCGGCCGCGCCAAGGTGGATGACCTGGAAGGCCGGATCCTCGCCGAGCTCGCAGCCCGCGGCGGCTTCTGGTCCCTCGGCGACCACAGTCCCGCCGCCGAAATCAACGAGGAATTGGGCGTCAGCAAGCGCACCTTCAAACAAGCTACTGGCGCGCTCTTTAAAAAAGGCCGGATCACGATTGAGAACAACGGCATCCGGCTGACCGGGAACTGACGGGCCGCCGCCAATAAATGCCCGAACTTGAATCTTGCGACCGAGGCCTCGGGGTGTCACAGATTCTTGCGTAAGGTCGTGAGGGGCATTAGCTCAGTTGGTAGAGCGCTTCGTTCGCAATGAAGAGGTCAGGAGTTCGAATCTCCTATGCTCCACGGCCCGGAAAACGGCGCTGGTGTTTCAAGGGCTTCTTTAATTTTTAGATAGAATATCCCTCCGCCGCCGGAGTTCCCGGCACCCGGCTGATGATGGAAGCCGGGACGAAGCCCGGCGAGAAATGAGTGGCAGGTAGCGCGCTGCGAATCTTCAACGTGCTCTTTGCTATCCCCGTCCCCATCCACTCCATCTCGCCGCCATGACCGCCGCCATCACAATCCACGGCCACGGCATCATCGACCTCGGCAGCCTGGCCGAATGGTTCCAGACCCGGTTTCAATCGGTCCGACTCCAGCCACCGGGCAACGAGGTTCTCGCGGCATTCCTCGCGAGGCGGCGGGCTGTCCCAAAGGACACCACCAAACTCTCACTTTTTCTTGAGAGTCAAGCCGTGGGCGAACCTCCTGCGGAAGTCATTTCTTTTCTGGCGAGTAAGGCAGGGACGAGTTGTGTACGATGAGACGGAGCTTCCCGTCTGGACTCTTTTTAAAGACGAAGGTTTTGTCCACCATCACCTCGGTGCCGTCTTTCTTGGTCACCCAGACGTTGCCCATGGTGATTGCAATGTCGCCATGGATCTGGATGCCCTCATCCCCGTCACCAAGGTTATCATAACGAGCCTTGACCCACGGCGTCAGCGCAAAGCCCTTGTCTTCAGGGAAATTCGGATCGCCACCGACGAAATAAGCTAGGGCACCTGCCTTGGTGGGGCGGAAGGTGTTCTTACCATAGGCCAGGGTTGGTTTGAAAAAGACCTTACCGTTATCGTAATCATATGCCTCGGAGAGGACTTTCGTCGCAAGCGCTTTCGCGTCACCGCCCTCAACGCTAACCTTCCCGATCGCCACAAAGGCATCATACCAGGCCTGCTGGGCAGCGTTCACTTCGGCTTTGGTAATCTTCTCGGCGGCCATTGCAGATGTTGCGCCCGTGAGATAGAGACCGCTGATGAGAAGAGCGCTGAATAATTTGTGTTTCATGATGTGTTGGTATGGGTTGGCTGTAGAGTTGAATCAAGATCACTTGATATCTCGATTTCGAAAGCAGGATTGGCGGCATTCGCGGAACGCGCCATTGGAAAAATGAGGAGCAGTTCCACCCCAAACCAGTCGTCCGGAAATTGCGGCCAAGGGTCTGACTTCTATCGAAAAACACCGGCGCGGGATTCCGCCGGGAGACATGCTTTTTCCAATTTCCCACCTTCATCGTTTGATCAGTTATAGCCGCGCAAACAGCTTTTTCCCGAGTGAGTGATTTCCACGCATTCTCCCTCCTCCATCCAACGGGCTGCGGTGGGGATGGCATTGAGGAGGTCTCGGATCGTTGCCGATTCCATCCACAAACACGACATCATCGACCTTGTTGCCACCTATCCGGCCGGGCCAATCTCCTGCCACCCCCGGTGGAAAATCCGCGTGACTTTCCACATGCGCGACCACCCGATCCGGAGCATGGATACGCCACGCGTTAAGCGCATCCACCCACAACAGATTCTTGATCCATGCAACTCACCGACACCCATCCGACAAGTGAATCCCTGCTCGCAATCTGCCTGTTCGCCGCCTTCGCAGATGGCGACAAGTCCGATGACGAGCGCGGACATATCGAATCGCTCGCACTCGAACTCGGCGGTGGGGATGTCTCCGCCGTGTCGCGCCGCATCCTGATGGGCCGACTCTCCGTGGATACCGCGGCCGCCGAGTTGAAAACCCGCGAAGACCGCATGCTTGGCTACGAGATGGCGCGCGCCGTCTGCGAGGCCGGCGGATCCATCTCCGCGGACGAGCAGGCGTTTCTCAACGACCTCCGCACCAAGCTCGCCCTCGGTGACACCGATGCGAAGACCCTCGACGACGAGGTGGACTCCGTGGCTCTCGCTCCACTGGAAACCGGAGGGCCGACGGGTGCCGCAGCCGACCAGAACGGCATGGTCCTGCGCTATTCGATCCTCAACGGCGCGCTCGAACTGCTGCCGGAAACCCTCGCCACCATGGCCATCCTGCCGCTCCAGATGAAAATGGTGTGGCGCATCGGTAAGGCCCATGGATTCGAGCTGGACCGCTCCAGCATCAAGGAGTTCCTCGCCACGGCAGGCATCGGGTTCGGCTCCCAGGTCATCGAAGGCTTCGCCCGCAAGCTCATCGGCGGTTTTGGCAAGAAGCTCGGCGGCAAACTCGTCGGCCGGGTCGCCAACCAGGCCACCGGCTCCGCGTTCTCCTTCGCCTCCACCTACGCCATCGGCCACCTCGCCGTGAAATATTACGCGGGCGGCCGCAAGCTTGGGGGATCCGAAATGAAAGCCCTCTATTCCCCGTTGATCAACGAGGCGGGCGAGCTCCATGCCAAATACCTCCCGGAGATCCGGCAGCGCGCCAAAAACCTCGATGCCACCACCATCCTGAATCTTGTGCGCGGCAAGGCGGCGGTGTGAATCTTGCCGGTTGCCAGCTGATGGAAATCGTTGGCGAACGCCATGGACACCTCATCAAGGATGGTTGACGCGCAGGCGAAGGAAGCGACGTGGCTCATTACCAATGGAGGTGTTATCGCGCACCGTGATCGTTTCCAACCCTGCTCCGCTTTGCGAGAATTGAGTCGTCAGTTCGGTAGTGGTCACCCGCTGCATGCCGGCGTATGAACATCCGGGTTGCCAGGCCCGCAGGTCGTCCGCTACCTCAACCTGATAGATGATGTCGCTGGCGGCGGTCACCAGTGGAAACGTGATCGCGAGGTGCTGGCTTTCGCCCGCATCGACTATGTATCCGCTGACGGGCCACTTGGCGGCGGGGTCGAGCGGATCGCTGCCGGCGGAGTATTCCGCGAGATTCGACGCACCATCGCCGTCGGGGTCCGCCACGTCGTCGGCGACTTTCGGGTCGTCCGCCGACGCGCCGAAATTGACATAACGCCACGCTTCGATGGGCGAGCCGGCCTCCTCATAGGCGATGGTTCCGGCGGTCAGGTCGGTGGCCAATTGGCCGCCCGATTGTTGGAAAACCCAGGGGCCGTAGCTGGCATCACCGCGCAGGTGGTATTCGAACCAACCCGCCATGTAGCGCCGGTAGAGCGCTTGTCGCGTGCTGTTGGCCGCGCCGCAGGTGAATATGCTCAGGATGCCTGCCGGGTCTTGTGGGTCGGTATGGTTCGCACCGATGATTCTAATTCCCCGTTTCAGTGCAGTGGCTGCCTGATACAGGTCCTGTGCGCTGCCGTTGCCATTGCAAGCGGACGGTTCGGAGTAAGTGACGGCCACCGGCGCGGACACAATCGAGAGTGCCGCCACACCGAGCCCGTCACTATCCACGGGATCCATCGCGGACACCGCCCGGATCCGCGGGTCACGTGAAGCCGCGACAATCGCGCTCAACCCACCGGCCGAGTGACCGGTCGGCCCGGACCCGGCCGAAAAAAATCGAGCCCGCGTCCTGATTGCGGGCCTCGATCCAATCGATGCACTTCCGCAGGTCGTCAGCAAAACGGCTGTGATCACTGCCTGAGTTCGAGTTGGGGATCAGGACGATGTAGCCACGGGAGGCGAGATGAAGCCCTTGGTTCACGTGTTGTGATTTCGACTGGGAAAATCCATGACCAAGAACAATCACCGGGCAGCACTGGGCCGCAGCGCTGACTTCGGTGGCTGTGCCGGGGAAATAGAGGTCGGTGTCGAGGGTTTGGCCCTGTGTGCCGGGAATCGAGACGGCTTGGCGGACTGTGGAAAACTGACCGTTGGCGGAGGGATCACTTGCAGCAATGGTCCAACCCATGGCCATCAAGGTGCAGAGTAAGAATGCGCGGAGGTGAGTCATGAAGTGGTGAAATGAAGCTATCAAGACCCACTCCGTTTTCAAGAAGCGGATTCCGCACTGCGGCAAGTGCAATCACCCGGTCGTTGAGGAAGCCGGCCCCCTCACTTGCCAGCTTCCAAGTACTATTCCTGAACATGCTAACGGGAGTAGCGGCTGGCGAACCGGACCATCAACGAGACGGGCTGATGATAGAGTTCGAGGAAGCGCGTCCAGGAGGCCTGCCAGTCCGGGTGGCGGGCCTGTCGTTTCCGCCGCCGATCTTAATGGACGATCACGGACTTGTTGCCCTCGCGCGGCTGGGGATTGGTGTTGAGCCAGCTTTTCCCTTTCATTCCGACTTCAGGGGAAACCCAGTCGAGAATGACATTGCCGGCCTCGTCA
>JBIHZT010000170.1:0-7220 GCA_044240265.1 Luteolibacter sp.
ATTCCGCCGCCATTCCGGACATCTCCACCACGCTCACTCTGGCGGCATCGGTCGATTCCATCTACCCTGCCACCCTTGCATGGTCGAAATTCTCCGGTCCGGGAGAGATCACTTTCGGCAACACCACCTCGCCAAGCACGACCGCGCAATTTTCCGCCAACGGCGTGTATGTCGTCCAATGCGCAGCCACCAGTCAGGCCGGCACCGCCTCGGCACGGCGGACGATCATCGTCGGCGGCGCGCAGACCGTCACCTTCCGCCAAGGGGAAAACGGCTACAGCCACATCGCCGCCATGATCCGCGGTGACACCAAGACCTGGAACTCCGGCGCGCGCGACCAAATGCTCGTCGGCAAACTCAGCGGCGGCCAAGGACTCCGGACGGTCTTCTCCTTCGGCCTGGATCAAATTCCTGACGGAGCCGTCATCACCGGCGTCACGCTCGACCTCTGGACCGCGACGGAAAACGGAACCGGCACGGTGGACACACTGGAACTCCGCCCGCTCATCGGCACGCCGGTGGAAGGCGACGGATCAAGTTCCTCCAACACCAGCGACGGCGCGGGCACCGGCGTGACCTGGAATTCACGCAACGGCCAAACCACCACCGGCAATCTCTGGTCCACTCCGGGCGGTGATTTTGGTGCCACCGTCCTTTCCTCCATCGACGGCTTCGACGCCACCATCGCCAACACTGCCAGATCGTTCCCAAGCACCCCGGACTTTGTGGCTGCGGTGCAGGCGGCCGTGAATGATACCCAGCCGCTGGGCTTGATGCTCGTCTCACCCGTCACCGAACAGGGTGCTTCCAATCGCTACGTGCGTTTCGCCTCCGACGATTCCACCACATCCTCGCAGCGTCCGCTGCTGTCGGTCACCTTCACCGGCACATCCGTGCCAAACGTCGGCACCGGCCCGGCGGTCATCGCCACTAACGGAATCCCCGTCGCCTTGAATGGTAGCGCTTCCAATGCCTCGACCGTCGCCTGGTCACTGATCAGCGGACCGGGAAGCGCCGTCTTCGGGAATGCCGCTCAAGCCGTCACCACGGTCACATTCGACCAACCCGGCAGCTACGTGCTCCGCCTCCGCGCCGCCAATGCCACCGGTGAGGTTTCCGCGGATCTCGCCGCCACCGTGCTTGCGAATTCCGCTGTTTTCAGCGACTGGCAGGGCATGAAATGGCCGGGCGTGAGCGACCCCGCCATCATCGGGCCGAATGCCGATCCCGATGGAGACGGCATTGAAAACCTCGTCGAGTTCGCGCTTTTCCTGCCACCGGATGTTCCCGGACGTCTGCCTGCTTCGCTGGTTGTTGCCGGCACCGCGCTCGAATACACCTACACCCGTTCCCGCCACGCCACCGGAGTGAGCTGCCAGGTCGAATGGAGTTCGGATCTCGCAGCCGGAACCTGGAGCCGGGACGGCATCGTGGAAACCGTGGTGCTTCCCGACACCGATCCGGACGTGCAAACCATCAAGGCCACGATTTCCCCGCTTGGTGTCCCGCGTCGGTTCGTGCGGTTGCGGGCCTCCCAACCGACGGCTCCCTCACCATGATTCCCGCCGCCATGCAAGATGCGATCCCATAGCCACGTTCCCAACATCTCATTCATGAAAATCACGAAACTTCTGCTCCTTGCCCTCAACTTGCTAGCAGTCTCAGCCGCGTCCGCCACCGATTACGACTTCGCAAAAATGATCCAACCGGTGCCGGCCACCGCGAAGTTTGAAGACCCGGGCTTCATCGTCTGGTGCGGCACGATGGTCCGGGATGAAGCCGGGAAGTGCCACCTCTTCTATTCACGCTGGTCACGAAAACTCGGCCATTACGCCTGGGTGACCAGCTCCGAGGTCGCGCACGCGGTGGCGGACAACCCGTTCGGCCCCTACAAGTTCGTGGATGTCGCGCTGCCCGCCCGCGGCGCGAAACTCTGGGACGGACTCTGCACCCACAACCCGACGGTGATGAAATTCGGAAAAAAATATTACCTCTACTACATGGGCAATACCGGCGATGGAAAGCCATCCAAGAGCCTGAACTGGTCGCACCGCAACAACCAGCGCATCGGCGTGGCCGTCGCCGACAGCCCGAACGGCCCATGGATCCGCAGCGACAAGCCGCTCATCGACACAGCTCCCGGCTTCCACGACGCCCTCTGCCTGAATAACCCGAGCGTGATCCAGAAGCCGGATGGCGGCTATCTCATGGTTTACAAGGCGATCGGAGCAAAAGGCAAACTGCCGTTCGGCGGCCCGGTCGTCCACATCGTGGCGACCAGCGACAGCCCGACCGGTCCATTTAGAAAGCTGCCGGATCCGGTTTTCACAGCGGAGGGAAGCTCGTTCGCTGCGGAAGATCCGTTCATCTGGCGCGGCCCGGACCGCTATTGGGCGATCGTCAAGGATTTCAAGGGCAGTTTTACCAAAGCCGGCCCCTCGCTCGCGCTCTTCGAATCCGCCGATGGCATTAAGTGGAAGGCCGCCGCCCACCCGCTCGTATCCACGCTTGAAATCAAAAACGCCGATGGAACCACCAGCAAGCTCATGAAACTCGAACGCCCGCAGGTTCTGCTGGAGAACGGCGAGCCGGCGGTTCTCTTCTGCGCCGCTGCCCCAGTCGGGAAACTCGAAGAAAGTTTTAATGTCCAGATCCCACTGAAATGATCCCCGAAGTCCCACTCAAGCGCACTCTTGCGATTCTGTTCACCTGCATGGTCACCGCCGTGTTGGCCGATCACCCGCAATATCCGCCGCAGCGCCCGGCGCGGAAAATTCCCGCCGCAGCCGAGGGGAAATATATCATTGAGCCCGGCAATCTCAAACAGACCATCCGCGGCATTGGCTTTGAAATCCAGTCGGACTCGATCGCCTCGGGCAACAGCGGCTTGCCGGAAGCATTCACCAGCGTGCCGCATGATCTAACGACATCGGAGCGGGAACGCTTCGCCAAGGAGATGCTCAAAGGCTTCCGTTATTGTCGCCTCGCCGGCGGCCTCTACTGGCGCGGCACCGATGCGGACGACAAGTTTCTCCAAGGCCGCTGGCCGGAGCAAGTGCCCGAGCTGGCGCAAATGATCAAGACCGCCGGTATCGAGGGCGTTTCGCTCGAATATTGGTCGCCCGCGCCGTTTTGGAAGGCGAACAACGCCTACGTCGGCGGCGACAACGCGACGAACCGACTGCGTTGTTTCGGGCCTAACTTCGCCCACGACCCGGTTTACAAAGGCGACACCGCGCGTTTTTTCAAGGACTTCGGTGACGCGCTGGTCCACGACATCAAGCATCTCGGGCAACACGGCATCAAGGTGGTGAAATGGGGGCTGCAAAACGAACCGCGCGACAACATGGGCCGCCCGGACTACTCGCGTTGCGGCTACACCAAGGACCAATACGTGCAATCCTTCCTCGCCCTCGCACCCGCCATCCGCGCCCACGATCCGAAGATCGAAATCATCGCGGACAGTTGGCATTTGAAATACATCGAGCCGGTCATGGCCGATCCAGAATCACGCAAGCTCGTCGATTCGCTGGTGCTTCATCACGTCGGCTGCGATGCGAACGTGGTTACCCAGGAAGTCGCCCGGTTCCGCGCGAAGTTCGGCAACGACAAGCCGCTCTATCAAAACGAATACGAATACCTGTGGGGGGCGACGACACCGGCGCGCTGCATGAACACGGTGCTGCACATCATGAACTGGTTCCAGATCGGCGAGGCTCCGAGCTGGTATTGGATCCACGCGCTCAAGCCGATCACCAACGCCGAGGCCAGCGGTTATTCGCTCGGTTTCTGGCGTCCGGCGAATGACACGAATCCCGCGGACGATCCGAAGTTTCCCGGCCTCAAGCCCGGCCACTGGACGTGGAACAAATACAACTGGCACGCCGTCGGCAGCTTCGTCAAACGCATGCCGTGGGACTGCCGCGGCGTGGTGGTGAAGGAAGCGAAGCAGGATCCGGACCTGCGCATCCTGGCGTTCAAGAAGCCGAACGGAAAGCTTACCGTTGTGCTCGCGAACCGGAGTTTCCGGGAACACACCTTTCAACTCAACGCCGGACTGCCCGACGCTACTTTCAAGGGCTTCCGCTTCACGCCGGACAACGCCGGAGTGAACTGCCAGGGTGTTGAAATCGGCACTCTATCCGGCGCAAGCCTTTCACCCGTTGTTCCCGACATGGCCTGGGAATTCTGGGAGCAGCAGTAGCAACGACTTTTTTTGATCCAACCTTCACCAATCACGATATGTCACCACACCAATTGATTCCAACGCTCGCCTTGCTTCCTTTTTTCCTGGCTTCGGCAGCCGACTACACCATCCACCCGGAAAAAACGAAACAGACGATCAAGGGCATCGGCTTCGAGATCCAGTCGGACTCGATCGGCTCCGGCAACCACGGGCTGCCGGAGGAACCGATCGCCGTGCCACACGATCTGATCGCTTCGGAACGCGAGCGTCTCGCCAAGGAGATGCTGCAAAACTTCCGCTACTGTCGCCTCGCCGGCGGCCTCTACTGGCGCGGGCTGGATCCAGAGAAGAAGTTTCTCCAGCCCCGCTGGCCTGAACAATTGCAGGAGCTGAAACAATTGCTCGATACCGCCGGCGTCGAGGGCTTGTCGTTCGAATATTGGTCGCCCGCGCCATTCTGGAAAGGCAACCAAAGCTATTTCGCCACCGATGAAAGCGGCGGTCACGCCAGCAACCGCCTGCGCTGCTTTTCGCCGAAGTTTGACAAGGATCCGATCTACAAGGGCGACACCAAGCGCTTTCTAGCGGACTTCGCCAACGCCGTGGTCACCGACATCAAAACGCTCGAAGCCGCCGGCATGAAGGTTTCGATGTGGGGGTTGCAGAACGAGCCCCACGTCAACCATAGCATCTATTCCACCTGCCATTACCCGGACTCCGCGGGATATGTGCAAGCCTACAGCGCCGTCGCCTCCGCCATCCGCAAACACGACCCGAAAATCATGCTTTTCTCGGATACGGAAAGCGGATTTCCCAAGAAGATCGGCCCGGCGATGAATGATCCGGAAGTGGCTTCGCTGGTGGACGCCTACTGTGTCCATACCGTCGGATCGCCTTCGGAAAACGTGAGGACGGTACACGCCGAGATCACCAAAAAACTCCCGCCGCGTCCATGGTTCCAGAACGAATACGAATACCTAACCGGTGGTGCCACGCCCGACCGCTGCCTCAACACGGTGCAGCACATCATGAACTCGTTCCAACTGGCGGATAACCCGACGTGGTTCTGGATTCACGCGCTCAAGCCGCTCAAGAATGCCGAGGCCAGCGGCTATTCGCTGGGTTTCTGGAAGTCGCTCATCGAAAAACCCAAGCCCTCCACCGCTGCCGATTACCGGCGCTGGCCGACGGGGCCGGTTTTCACCAAGTTGCCGCCCGCTCTCAAGAACTTCGAGATGATCAGCGCCAAGCGGTCCAATCCGAACGCGCCCGGCATCGCCTACAACTTCATCGTCAACCAACCGGTCACCATGCACTTGCTGGTGGAGGAGCATGCGGATTTGAAGCTTGAAGACGGCTGGGAGAAAACCGAGCTCATCGCCACCTGGGGAAGCTCGAAGGACCTGGTGTTCACGCGCAAGTTCCCTGCGGGCACCATCAAGATTCCCGCGGCGACCGGCAAGGCGGCGGCGCACCTCGCGTTCGTCGAGCCTTCGAATCCGGCGGCCTTCAAGCCCCAGATCGGCATGAACCTGCCCATCGAGATTCGCTCGCAGACCATCGCTCTTGAAGAAAAGGCCGCCGCCATCAAGCCCGGCCACTGGATCTTCAATCCGTATAACTGGAACGCCGTCGGCAGCTTCGTGAAACGCATGCCGTGGGATTGCGTGGCGGTCCATCTGGAGGAAGCCAAGTATGATGCCAACGGCCGCATCTTCGCTTTCAAAAAACCAAACGGCAAGATGACTATTGTCGTCTCCAACCGCTCGCCGAAAGAACGCGGCTTCGACATCGCCACCGGTCTCGGCGAAGGCACTTGGAAAGGTTTTCGCTACACTCCCGAAGAAGCGGGCGAGGGGACCATGGGCGTGCCAGTGGGCGCGAAGTCCGGTGCCTCCCTCAAGCCGGTGCTGCCGCCGCAGAGCTGGGAGTTCTGGGAGCAGCAATGAATCCCGGCCTCAGGCGAGGAACGCCTCGATCAACTCGTCGATGACTTCCTCGCCCATGGGCTGCACCGCGCCGATCGAGCAGCTGAGAATCACGGCCTCGGCGGTGGATTCCAGCACCTCCAGTCGGTCGAAGGCGTCGAGAATGGTCTTTCCTAACACGAGGGCGCAGTCGTTCTCGATCAGGGCGATGGGGAACTCCGGCGTCATGGTTTCCGCGATCTTTTCCGGCGCGTCATAGACCCAGGAAAACGGCAGCACCGCCACGTCACGGAGGAAGATGTAGCTCTCCGGAATCGTCCGCGTGTCGAGCCGTGCGGCGGATGCGGAAAAGGCGGTGGCGTTGACCGGGGTGGCGTTGACGATGGCGCGGATCTCGGGGTGTTTCTGGTAGATCAGGCGGTGGAGGTGGCAGGCGGCGCTGGGATTGCTGCCACGCTCGCGGCGGCCTTGGTGGATCAGGGCGAGCTGGTCGGGCGAAATGGTCGCACGGTCCACCAGTCCGGTGCTGATGAGGAAGGAGTCGTCATCCAGGCGGACGGAAAAACTCCCGGCGTTGCTGGTGAGCAGCCGCTGGTGATAGCCGCGGCGGATGAAGTCGCACAACTCGCGGCGCAGCGCGCGCTCGCCGCTGGTGGCGGGACCGGGATCGAACTCCTCAAGCTCGCGCGCCGGTTTTTCGCCGACGGCCAGCTGTCCGGCTGTCAGATAGTTCACCGGTCCGAGGGCGCGCGCCTTGATGACGGTCTTGGCGAGGAACTCGAAGGTTTCGAAGCGGCGGAAGGCGTCCGGGAAATCCTTGCCACCGACGACGACACCGTGGTTCTCCAACATCACGCAGTCATGTCCGGCGGCGAACACCGCGGCGATACGTTCGCCTAGCAGCTCGCTGCCCGGCAGGGCGTAGGGCGCGAATCCGGGCTCGCCGCAGACGCTGCGGGCCTTGGTGAAGAGCCGGGTGTCCGGCGCCTGGCCGCAGATGCTGAAGGCGACGAGCGCGACGGGATGTGCGTGGACGATGGCGCCGAGATCCGGGCGGGCGTCGTAGATTTGCTTGTGGAAGGGAAACTCGGAGGAGGACTTGTGGC
>JBIHZT010000169.1:0-7220 GCA_044240265.1 Luteolibacter sp.
CGCGCACAGGAATGAAGTGTCTGGAAACACACTCATCCTTCCTCCCCTTCCAGTTCGGCTTCCCGCATGGCCAGCACTTCCTCAGCCGAAAACACGCGCCCGCCCCAGATTTCCTTGCGCCTCGCATCCCAATCCACCTTCGGAACCGCTTCATAACCACCCGCTTTCGGCGTTGCGGAAATGAAGCCGATCGGCTTCCCCCCGCTTCTCGATCCGGATCTCCTCGCCCTCGCCCAGCCAGCTTTCCACCTTGGAAAAATTGTTGCGCAAGTCCCTCACCGTCACGGTTTTCATGTGGACAAATTGTGTCCACATCCGGGATTTGTCAAAATGGGAGACCTAGGTGATCCACCTAGCGAAAAATAGGTGAAACAGCCTGATGCGCGGACCCTCCGTCGGTGGCGATTTTATCTTCCTGGTGGTCATTCTTGATCGAAAGCAACCTGCGGCCCTCTTGTTGTCAGTGCTGGCCGCCCTGGTCACGCCCTCTTCGCCGGGACAATCCGTGGCTCGGCTATGGAACGAGGAGCTTCTCGCAGCAATTCGGTTGGAGATTCCGAATCCTCCCAGACACGCCCGAAACCTGTTTCACACGGCGGTCGTGATGTACGACGCATGGGCCGCCTACGACTCGATTTCCACCGGCTACCTCTTCGACGGGAAAATCCAGCCGCTGCCGCCGGCCATCGAGGCCGCGCGCGAGGAGGCGATCAGCTACGCGGCCTATCGCCTGCTGCGGGCGCGGTTGATTTCGGGCAACGGGGCGGCGACCACCTTGCCGAGACTCGATTCCCGTCTCACCGGACTGGGATACTCGCCGGCCCTGGCCCAGGCCCCCGCCACCACGGCCGACAGTCCGGCGGAACTCGGCAAACGCATCGCGGATGCGATTCTCTCCTGGTCGGGCGGCGACCGCTTTTCCCTGACCGGATATCCCGAACCCTACGGCGCATCCATCAACCCGAACGTGGAGCTTCCCATGAATGTCTTGGGAACCAACCTCGGATTTCAAATCAACGTGCCTCTCGGCATGGGACTCCCCGCGGAAACGGACCCCAACTTCTGGCAGCCCCTCCACCTCTCTGCCAGCATTTCACAAAACGGCCTCCCCCTTCCCGGCGGAACCCAGCCATTTCTGGGCGTGCAAAGTCTCGCCACCGTCCCCTTCGCGCTGTCGCGCACAGCGCCGACCCAGCCCTGGCTCGATCCCTATGGCGGCCCGAGCCGGCTGGCGACGGAGACGCAGCCGTCCGCTTCGAGCGAGGCATACAAACTCCAGGCGATGGCGGTCATCCGCACGCAGGCCGCTCTTGGCGACGAGACGCTGATCGATATCTCGCCGGGCGCGGGCGGCAACAACAGCCTGGGCAGCAATGATGGCGGCGGTTTCACCGTGAATCCGGTGACCGGCACCCCCTATGCCGGAAACTGGGTGAGCGGGAAGGACTTCGGCCGTGTCCTCGCCGAGTACTGGGCGGATGGACCGAACTCCGAAACGCCGCCCGGCCACTGGCACGCGCTCGCAAACGCGGTGTCGGACTCGCCGCTGCTGGAGAAGCGAATCGGAGGAGCCGGCCCGCTACTCGGAGACCTCGAGTGGGATGTGAAGTTGTATTTCGCCCTCGGTGCGGCCTGCCATGACGCGGCCTGCGCGGCCTGGTCCTTGAAGCGCTACTATTCAAGCCCGCGCCCGATCACGATGATCCGCTACATGGCCTCGATGGGACAGTCTTCGGACGCCGCCGCACCGTCCTATCATTTCCAGGGAATCCCGCTCGAGGAGGGCCTCGTCGAACTCGTCACCCCCGAGACGACCGCCGCCGGAGGCCGGCACGAGCAGATTTGGGACATGAGCCGTGGCACCTACCGCTCCGGCGGTTTGTTTCTCAATCAAATCGTCATCCGGGGCTGGCCGGGCGAACATCTGCTCAATCCGCCGCCACCGGCCGCCGCCACCCACCAGAGCACCATCCGCTGGATGCGCGGCATCGACTGGGTCCCCTTTCAGCGCAAAACCTTCAACACCCCCGCCTTTCCCGGCTATGTCTCCGGGCACAGCTGCTTTTCCCGCGCCGCGGCCGAAGTCCTCACCGCCATGACAGGCAGCCCTTTCTTCCCCGGGGGCTATCACGACCACACCTTTGCCGCCGACTCCATGCAGATCGACCTGGGTCCTTCGACGCCGGTCACGCTCCAGTGGTGCCGCTACTTCGACGCCGCCGACGAGGCCGGCCAGTCGCGCATCCGGGGAGGCATCCACATCGAGGAAGACGATCTCCACGGCCGGATCATCGGTGCCGAGGCTGGCCAGCGCGCCTACGCCCTGGCAGCGGGCTACTGGAATGGCTCACTGGAAAACACACAGCCTCCACCGACCGTCACACTCCAGCCGGACGGCGGCATCCGCCTGGAGTGGCGGGCGACCCGCGGAAAATACTACCGGCTCCAGCGCTCGGAAAATCTCAGGGACTGGGAGGATCTCACGGCTGATGAACCGGCTTATGACGAGACAGGAACGTTCACTGATACCACGCCCCCGGCACCAAGGGGCTTCTATCGGTTCATTCACGGGGCCTATCCGGCATCACCGTAAGCCCGCCGCGGAGCGCGACTCCCGATAGGTGATCCACCTAGCGAAAAATAGGTGAAACAGCCTGATGCGCGGACCATGGAAAACCACCACTCTCGCAGCTTCCTTGAGAGAGTTTTGTTTCAATTCCAACTCATACCACCCCCTATATCCCATGAAATCAATCCTAGCCGGCATCGCCTTCCTAACCGCCGCACCCCTGGCGCAAGCCGCACTCGTCATCACCGAATTCGGTCTCGCCCCCAATGGCCAGGAGTTCGTGGTGGTGGCCAACACGGGCGGCGGACCGGTCAACCTGGCCAACATCACGATCTCAGTGAACAATGGCGCTACCATTAGTTCACTGGGATCCGCATCCAGCATGGCGGTCGGCGACACGGCGATCATCGCACGCCAGACCATCCCTAACTTTGTCATAACTTACGGCAGCGCGCCCGTGTTAGGCGCGGACTATTTCCTCACCATCGCCGGCCTGGATTTCATCGAAGGCAGCGCATCCCAGATCATCCTCTACGACCAGGAGGCCGCATTCTACGGCGTGGGTTACGGCAGCAGCGGCGGTGGCGGCGGCTACACGGGCAACCTCTGCATCGTGAACAATTCCGGCCCGGCTCCGTCCACTTCGGCGAACACCACCGCATTCTCCACCGTCCCCGAACCCGGCAGCGTCACGCTCTCGGCCATCGCCGCGCTCGGTCTGCTAGCCCGCCGCCGCCGCATCTGAGCACCTTGATTCTTCCGGATCTCACCGCCAGTCCGCCACCCCGGCGGGCTGGCTTTTTCATGAACGTCCGGTGCCTTGCACGTTTCGTGATTTGAATCAAATCGCCACCGTCGTCTCATCAAGCCAGCGCACGGCCGCGGCCACGACCTGGGAGGCGTTGCCGCAGCCGAGCTTGTTTTTGATATTCTCGCGGTGGGCTTCCACGGTCTTCACGCTGATCCCGAGGCGGGTTGCGATCTGCGAGACCACCAGGCCTCCGCCGATCAACGAGAACACCTCGAGCTCGCGGGTGCTCAGCATGGAGCCGACGGAACCCTTCAGCGCGGATTCATTCCTGCCCATCAGCGCCTTCGACAGATTCTCGCTGACGTAGTGCCGGCCTCCCAGAACCATCTTCGCCGCCGCTACCAACCGGTCCAGCGGCGCGAACTTGCTCACAAATCCGGAAGCCCCGGCACGCATGCACGGATAGCCGATCTGCAACTCGTCGAACGCCGAAAAAATCAGGCAGCGGGTGCCAACCGCCGAACTCCCCAGCGTTTCCAGAAACGGCAACGCGGTCTCCCCGTTGATTCTGAAATCCGCAATCACCAGATCGATCCGCTCCTGATGGATCCGCCCGGCGACACCGGCATAACCACCGCTTTCCGCAGTGATCACGCATTTCATGGCACCGGATAGAAGCGAGACCACGCCTTCCCGCATGACGGGATGAGGGTCCATTACCAAAACTCGGGGAGCTGGAGTCATGTTCTTGTCAAAGGGTTGCCGTCAGCTAGCAGGCCATGCCGCCCGGTGGTCAACGCAGCCGGATGCGGCAATGCTTCACCACGGGATACCGGGAATGACAAAATCAACCTCATCATGATCAGATACCAGGCTCGGGCGGTTTTGTGACAAGAATAGATGCGGATTTTTCCGGAAAGTTTCCGAGAGTCGTTAGCAATCCGATACCCCCCTCGAAACATGCGTCGCCCGAGCGTTCGTCGGGCGGGCGTGGTGACGGGGCGTTCCAGCAAAATCGCGGGAATCGATCTCCTGGGTCACCACCATCCGCATTTCCATCATCGGGACCTCGTCCGGCACTCCTTCGCGCGCGGCATTCCATTCCGACGGGCCGAGGCGATGGCCGGCGTCATGGCCCGCCACCTCGAATTCCCTTGCGGGCGGTCAAACCACCCCGGAAAAACCTCGTTCAAATCGGGATTGAGCGGGATATCAATGTCCACGTCCATCACCGGCAGGAATGCCGCTCCATCAAGCCCCGTGATGTTAGTCCGATCACCGGAGGGCAAGCCGACGATGGGCGAGAGCCGGAGCCATTGGGTCAACAGACCCAACAGCCACGCGGCGGCGATGGTAGAGATCAGGGACAAGTCGTGCCTGTCATCCGGTTACCGGGAGGGCCGTGTCCAATCGAAAACGCCCCTGATACGCGCGGGAATTCAGACCATACGGCCACAGCATTGTTTGAATTTTCTACCCGAGCCACAGGCGCAGGCCGAGTTTCGCCCGGGAGTCCCGGCGGACGAGACGGCTTTACGTTCGGGAAGATGAAGCTTGAGCGTGGCAGCCGCTGGCAGCGGATCGTGCGGTTGCGAGAGGAACGCCTCAAGGCTCGCTGCGGAACGGAACAGGTGATGCATGGCCTCCTCCTTGATCGAACCCATCAGGGAGGCGAACCATTCGTAGGCCTCGTTCTTGAATTCAACCAGCGGATCCTTCTGGCCTTGAGCCCGGAGGTAAACGCCTTCGCGCAATTCATCCATGGCGGCGAGGTGTTCCTGCCAGTGGCGGTCCACGGCCATCAGAATCATCCGCCGCTCCTCGTGCTCCACCAACTCCGCAGGCAGGCCGGCTATGAGTTCGGCGTAGGTTTCACGGGCATGCGCGACCAGACATTGGCAAAGTGCGGACCCGTGGAGTCCCGCCACATCCTGCTCCCTTGTGTGGATCGGCATGAACGCACGGAGGTGGCGCAAAAGGGTGCCGAGGTCGATCTCACGGGCGTCCTCCCCATCAAGATGCCGGAGCAGCATCGAGGGAATGGTTTCCTCAATGAGATCCAGAACCATGGGGCGAGGATCTTCGGTCGAAAGAACCTCGTTGCGGTATCCATAAACGATTTCGCGTTGCAGGTTCATCACGTCGTCGAAGTCCAGCACCCGCTTCCGGGACTTGTAATCGCGTTGCTCGACCTGGATCTGGGCGGTTTCGACAAACGAGCCTAGCGAACCGCCACGGGACTTGCCCGCCTGCTCGATGAGTGCCGCCATTCGTTCCGGCGAGGCATGGTTCCGCATCAGGTCGTCTTCCAGGGAGAGGAAGAATTGCGACCGGCCGGGATCGCCCTGGCGCGAGCAGCGTCCGCGAAGCTGGCGGTCCACACGGCGCGATGGGTGGCGCTCGGTGCCGATGACAAACAGGCCGCCGAGTTCCGCCACGCCGGCCCCCAGCTTGATGTCCGTGCCGCGCCCGGCCATGTTGGTGGAAACGGTCACGCCCCCGCGCTGACCAGCGAGGGCGATGATGGCCGCTTCCTGCTGGTGGAACTTCGCATTGAGCACCGAGTGGGCGACACCCGCCCGTTTGAGCATGCGCGAGAGTGTTTCGGATGCGTCCACCGAGGCGGTTCCTACCAGCACCGGCTGCCCGAGCTTGTGAGCCTCACTGATCTTCGCGACCACCGCGTTGTATTTCTCGCGCCGCGTCCGGAAGATCTGGTCGTTCCCGTCGATGCGGATGTTCGGCCTGTGGCTGGGGATGGGCAGGACGTCGAGCTGATAGATGTCGTGGAATTCCGCCGCGTCCGTTTCCGCAGTGCCCGTCATGCCCGCCAGTTTTTCATAAAGGCGGAAGTAATTCTGGATCGTGATGGTGGCGAAGGTGGTCGTTTCCTTTTCGACCGCCACGTTTTCCTTGGCTTCGACAGCCTGGTGCAGGCCATCCGACCAGCGCCTTCCGGACATTTCGCGGCCGGTGCTTTCGTCGATGATCGCCACCTTGCCCTCTCGGACCACGTAATGAACGTCCTTTTCATAAAGGCAATAGGCCTTGAGTAGTTGGGAGATGCCGTGAATGAGGGTCGCCCGGCCTTCCGCCAGACAGAACACCGACTGGCGTGCGGCGACGCGTTCTTCCTCGCCGAGGGCAGGATCGCGGTCAATGGCCGCGACGAGCGCCTCCGTATCGGGTAGCGTGAAGGTATCCGGATCCCCGGGAGCAAGGAACAGCCGACCTTTTTCCATCAGATCCGCTTCGTTGTGCTTCTCATTAACGATGAAAAACAGCTGCTCCTTGAGGCGCACCTCATCCTTTTTAAGAGCTCCCTGCTGATAGGACAACTCGGTTTTCTCCAGCAAACGCCGCAGCTCGGGATCCTCCATGAACCGGATGAGGCGCCGGTTGCACGGCTGGCCGAGCTTCAGCTTGAACAGTCCCTCGCCGGCGGCTTTCCAGTCGTCATTTTCCAGGTGCCGGGTCACTTCATCGGCGATGGAATTGCAAAGCCGTGTCTGTTGTTTCACGAGGCGCTCGACGCTTCCCTTGAGGTTTTCGACGGGGTGGGCATTACCGGACGACGGGCCTGTGATGATCAGCGGCGTGCGGGCCTCGTCGATGAGGATGGAGTCCACTTCGTCGATGATCGCGAAATAATGACCTCGCTGGACCTGGGTATCGGCGCTGTGGGCGATTCCGTTGTCGCGGAGGTAATCGAAGCCGAACTCCGCGTTGGTTCCGTAAGTGATGTCGCAGGCATAAGCCTCCCGCCGCTTTTCGGGATCGAGGTCGTGGGTGATGCAGCCGACCGAAAAGCCGAGGAACCGGAACAGGCCCCCCATCCACTCCGAGTCGCGCCGGGCGAGGTAATCGTTGACCGTCACGACGTGAACGCCGAGCCCGGTG